>CAYQMP010000253.1:0-3416 GCA_964418615.1 uncultured Chthoniobacter sp.
TCCCACATGAGAGGCGCTTCGATCAGGCGCGCGCAGCCGTCGTCCGTCATTTCCGTCAGACCGCCGGACCGTGAGGCAACCACCGGCAAACCGCAGGCCAAGGCCTCTGCCACGACCGTCGGGCAGGGATCGAGATATTTCGGGTGCAACAAAATATGGTGAGACTGGTAGATGCCGACGGCTTCGTCTTGGTCGAAAGGCGGTCGCAGTTCGACCAATTTGTCCAATCCGAGCCGCTTCACCTCCGCATCGACCTCGGCTGCCGCGTTCCTCCATTGCAGCGGCCCGGCGACGGTGAGTCGGCACGAGATCCCCGCATCGCGCAAATGCCGGGCGCACGCCAGCACGGAAAAGACGCGCTCCCGATAATTCTGCGTTCCCATGGCGAGCAAGCGCAGGGGCGATGGCTCGGGGGGATGCTCCGGTGGACGAAACGCGGCGAGGTCCACGGGATTGAGGAGGACAGCCGAAGGGGCGGTGCTTTCTCCGAGGAAGCGCCCGGCGGATAGCCGGCAGAATTCACTCTGGTAAATCACGAAATCCGCCTGCGCTCGCAGGCGTTTCATCGGTTCGTTGTGGCGGTCTGCCTCGCGGCCTGCCCACCCGGGGTAACCGACCCCGTTTTGGTTCCACACAAAGACAATCCCCTTGCTACGGCAGATCTTCACCAAATCCTCCGCGAATTCGGCTTGGGCACTGCTGACCAGATAAAGGATGTTGCACTCCCTCTCCTGCCAGTCGAAAGCCTCGCGCAAAGTGAGCAACTTGACGGCACCACCGCGCACCGGCCGCGTGCCGTCCAGCACTCCGCCGAAGGAAAGCACCGGACTTGCGCCCTTGGCCCGCCGCATGGACTCGCACTCGGAGGCGAAACGCCGCCGGCGCGGCTCGTCGAGAACGCGACGCAACCACGCCCGCCAACGCCACGGTATCCAGAGAAAAAAATCCATCCCCGCGTGCTTCAAGTTACCTCACCCGTGTCGCTCCCCCCGATGAGCAAGGAGAGTTTGCCAAAACCCGACCGCGGCTTCACGCCCCGTCGGCTTTGCCAAGCCGGCGATCTCCACCGCCTGCGACTCTGCCAACCGCTGCGCTTCATCGTCGCAGCGCTGGTCATCGTAGGGAATACCCCCGTGGAAGACTTGATAGTAGTGAGCGGAATCACGCGGATAAACGATTGGACGCCCGGCGAGCATCGCCCGGCGGATGCGGAGGGAGGCCGTCGCATCTTCGCGATCAATGGGGCACACGGTGTGGTTGCGCTCATGGGACGCAAAAATCAGCGGACAAACCAAGACGCTGGCTCCGCGTTCGACTTGGCGGAAATTCACCGCATCTTGGACCGACAGGGCAATGTGGCATGTGCCCGGGTGAACGACCGCCCCACGACCTCCAACCGGCAGCACCCGGTAATCCGCCGGATCGGGGTGCCAACCTGCGATCACAGGGATATCGCCATGACCATCCGTGGCCACCCCCGCATCGGCAAGCACCTCAAGCAAATTGGCCATCGCTTCGTCGAGGAATTCGTCGTGTCCGACCTCGTGCGCAATGCGCACCACCGCCGGACAAGCCGGCTTGGTTATCCGGCGCTTCAGTTGCCACGAAAAATCACGCATCGTGTCCGTCAAGACACCGCGAGGCTTTGAAGCTTTCTCACGAAAACATGTGTTTTCCGGGAGGGCCCCGTAGAGATCTTGCAAGCCCGCGGCCATAGCCTCGGCGCTATGCACCCGAAGCACGCGCTCGGCCTGTTGATCCAGCGTTGCGGACAAGGATCCCTCTTCCATGTCGCGGAGGATTTTGTCTGCCGCCTCGGACGCAAGATCGAAGAGGGATTCCGGGGCGAGGATGTCGCGGGCTACGCCGAGCGGCAGGCTGAGGATTTTGGTCCGGGCGGCCGCCGCCTCCATGGCCGACTGCGGACCGCCTTCCCAGCGGGAGGGAATCAGATACAGGTCGCAAGCGTTGTAGAGCTCATTGAGTTGCGCGCGGGAAAGGATATTGACGGCGAAATCATCGTCTTCGACGCCCTGCTTTCCGACAAAAGTGAACGGAATTCCTTCCGCGGCGAGAGTCCGCCGGATCCAATGCCGGCGTGGGCCGGCCAAGAGGACGTGGAATTTTTTCCCGCGGCTCCGCAGGTGCCGCAAAATCGCCACCATCATTTCAGGCGACTTTTGGCGTTTCGGTTGTGTGAGATCAGCGCCCTCGGAGTCCCGGTGGAAGTTGCCGATGAGGTAGACGTCGTCCGGCAGTCCGTATTTCCGCCGTAGCGAGGCCTTGTCCTCTATCGGGAAAAACAGACCGGTGTCTATGGCGTAGGGGATGTGGACGGAGTCCAAGCCGAGGGCTTCGAACTGCTCTTGTGCCTCGGTCGATCGTGCCACCCACAGGTCCACCATCGCTTGCCCCCACGCGAACTCCGGCTGGGTAAGATAAAAAAAAGGCGGGTTGTCCGCCTGCGCCATAACAAACTTGCTTCGCAGGACGCCGGGGTCGTGCAATGCCAAGGGAAGCCAGAAAGGCGCATGGACGACGTCGGCACGTCCGAGCATCGATTCCGCAGCCACACCACGCAGCGCACGGCGGATCAAGCGCAGGTCCTCGTCGATGGCCCACCCGTGTTGGTCGCCAGCGGTTGGAAAGTAGCGGATCACAAATTTTCCGAGCGGGCCGTGGCAATCTCGCGCTGGATCAGGCGCCGGTAGGCCGTGCACATCGCATCACCCGAAGGCGGCTCGTCCAGCACCGCGCGGTGAAGATCGCGGTAACGGTTCTTAATTTCCCCGATCGCCGCAACCGGATCGTCACCGAGCAAAATTCCCAGTCGCTCGCCTAAAGCCACCGTGCCGCCGGTCTCGGCATGGTAAAGCAGTGGCAATCCGCATTGCACCCCTTCCACCGGATGCATGGCCCCCGGTTCATGGCGCGACGCAGTGACATAAACATGGCACTGCCGCAGCAATCCGGCCAAGGCCTGCCCGTTGGCTGGGGGAAAAGTGCGTGCCGATCGCCACACCAAATCCTGCGGCCAGCGCCCGATCATCCAGAATTCGCAACCCGGTAACCTGCCTTCCGCGATGGCGGCATCAATGGACGCATAGACGTCGAAACCCTTGGCCGGGTTGTCCGACCAATGGTGGGTGACCAGGCGAATCGTTTCTCCCGGCTTCCACGGCCGTTGGCCGATCGGATGAAAGACCGCCGGATCCGCGCCCGGTTCGATGACCGAGTTCGGCCGCCCGGCATCGAACCAGTGACCCGCATGATGGTCCCTCAGCCACCCCGAGACGAAGACCGTATGATCCGCCACCGCGTTGGCGGCCGACAGAACATCCGCCATCTGACGCGTGCCCTTGCGGACATCGTTGTCGTTGATCCGTTGGATGACACGCAGGCGCGGGTTGCGCTTT
>CAYQMP010000254.1:0-3414 GCA_964418615.1 uncultured Chthoniobacter sp.
AGCGGTGCCGAGTTTCCCCCGCTGCATGGAACGGCGGGCCGCGGCCTCCTTTGCCTTGTCACGCGCGTCCGTGTCTGTCGGATTCTTGCGGAGGATGTCCTCGAAAACTTTCGATGCCTCGTCGAACTCCTGGATACGCATCAGGTAGTCGCCGAGTTCGTGTTTGGCCTTGGTGTTTTTCGGATCGTGCGCCGTCGTTTCGAGGGCGAACCGGGCGATGGCCTCGTAGGTGCGCACCTTGTCCTGGGCGGCATCGAGTTGGCGCGCCGCGGCTTCTTTGCCCTCGTCGGGCGCCGCGTCGAAGGCGACCTGCAGCGGGGCCAGTTCCTGACGTGCCACGGCCGCGGCAGCCTCCGCCGCATCGTGCAAATCCTTGTTGGGTTGCGCTCCCGTGGGATCACCTTCCAAGGCTTTCTCAGCCTCGGCAAAAGCCGCGTTCCACTCGCCGGACTCGATGAACTTTTTCACCTTGCCCCGCCCAAGAGAAATCCCGCTGCCGGACAAACCGAGGAAGCTGGATTTGCCCTTGGATCGCATGATCTGGGCCTCGCGCAACAACCGGCGCCCGGCCAGAAACTCGGGTTCCTCCACGACAAGCTTTCCGAGCAGCGACGACACCAGCCCGTAGTTCTTCATCTCCAGCGCGCTCAATGCCTTGAGGTAGGCATTGCGCTGGGCGATGGGGAGATCCTTTTCGGTTTTCACGACGGGTCGGATAAATTACCAGCCGTCACCCCGCGGTGCAATCCGGCTCAAACGGCCGGGCTGTCCGCATAACTGCCGAGAATCCGGGTGAAAGCGCAGACCTTGCCCAATTCGGCGAGGGCCGAGGCCACTTTCGGATCCTCCGCATGGCCGGCAAAATCGGCGAAAAAGTAGTATTCCCACGCCTGACGCTTCGACGGACGACTCTCGATGCGGGTCAAACTGATCCCGCCGCGCTCGAACGGCTCGAGCGCCTTGGCCAGCGCCCCGGGTTGGTCTTTCACCGCGAACATGACTGACGTTTTGTCCCGACCCGACGGGCGGGCCGCTTTTTTGCCGATAACAAAAAAACGCGTCACATTGCTCGCCGCGTCTTGGATGGACGGCGCCAGCACGGGCAGGCCGAATTCCTCGCCCGCCATGCTCCCGGCAATGGCCGCCGCATCACGCTCCGCCGCGGCCAACTCCGCGGCGCGCGCCGTGCTCGAGACCTCGATGCATTCGGCGGAAGGCAAATGCTCGGCCAGCCAGCGGCGGCATTGACCGAAGGGCTGCGGGTGCGAGTAGACCTTGCGCACTTTGTCCAACGGACCGGCCCCGAGGAGGTTCAATTCCACGGGGAGAAAAATCTGCGCGCAAATTTTCACGTCGCCGTCCATGAAACGGTCGAGCGTGGCATTGACCGATCCCTCCTGCGAATTCTCGATCGGCACCACGCCGTAATGGGCCCGCCCGCGCTCCACCGCCTCGAAGACTTCGCCGATCGTGCGCTCCGGTTGCAGGTGAACCGCGTGACCGAATTGCGTCACCGCAGCCTGATGGCTGAACGTTGTCCGCGGACCGAGGTAGGCGACATTGATCGACTGCTCGAGGGCGCGCATGGAAGAAAGGATTTCGCGGTAGACCGCGCGCAGGGAGGATTCCGGCAGCCGGCTTTTGTTCGCCGCGACCAAACGTTGCAGCAACGCCTCCTCACGCTCCGGCGCGTAGTAGGACTCCCCGCTTTTGTCTTTGAGTTGGCCCACCTTCTCGACCAACTCGGCGCGTTCCCGCAGCAGATCGAGGATGCGGTCATCCACCCCGTCGATCGCGGCGCGCAATTGCTCCAGTGTCATGATGCCTCCCCGGCCGGCGCAGGCTCTTCGGCGGGAGTTTCCACCGCTCCGTCGCTGCCCGCCGACTCCAGCGGCAAATCCGGCTGGTCTTCATCCTTCGCCGCCACCGGCAACTCGACGCGGCGCAGCTCGGCGCAATTCGGCAGTTCTTCCAGCGAACGCAACCCGAAGTGCTCGAGGAAAAATTCCGTCGTCCCGTAAAGCAGCGGACGCCCCGGCACATCGGCACGCCCCGCGATGCGGATGACCCCGCGCTCGAGCAAGGTCTGCATGACGCCATCGACATTGACCCCGCGCACCGCCTCGATGTCGGCCCGCGTGATCGGTTGGCGGTAAGCCACAATGGCAAGCGTTTCCAAAGCGGACGGACTGAGCCGCGCCGGACGGTTCTCCGGGAAAAGCTGACGCACCCAGGGCACGGCATCCGGCGTGGTCACCGCCTTCCAACCCGATCCGCTTTCGACCAGACGGAATCCGCGCTGCTGCTCCTCGTATTCCGCACCCAAGGCGCGCATCGCCTCCGCCACCTCGTCCTGCTTGGTCTTGGCCAAAGCCGCCACCTCGGCATCCTCCGGCGCCGACTCCACGGCACCCTTGAGGTATTTGACGCACTCGGCGGCGGAAATCGGTTTATCGGAGGCGAAAAGCAGGGCCTCAAGAACACGTTGGAGCGGACTCATAAAAGCGGGGGGAGAGGATTTGCCATTTGCCTCGGGTCATCAACCCCGAAAAAAGTCCGAGTTTCAGAGATTTCCATCCTCGGTCAGGTGGATCGCGATGTCCCATCGCGATTTCCGCACCGAATTATCGCGCCGGGACGGCGCGATCCACCTTCCCTCACTCGTCCGCCATTCCCTCCGGAACCACCGCGATCCCCCGCCGCCGGAGCATGATCTCCCCAAACGCCCCCTCCTGCTCGACATGGACATGCCGGAGCCGCACGAGTTCGAGCAGGGCGAGAAAGGTGGCCACCACCTCACCACGCGTGGTCTGACCGGCAAATAATTCCTCGAACTTCAGCCCCTCTTTCTCCGGCAGGATCTTGAGCACGTATTCGATTTTCTCGGAAACGGTGAATGTGTCCGCCTCGATCTCGCGCTCGGGAGTTTTCTTTTTCTCCAGCCGGTCGAGCACGCGTTGGAACGCGGCGATCAGGTCCAACGCCCCTACTTCGCCGGCCAGCAACGTCGCCCCGCCGTCCGGCGGCGGCGCCTCGGGCGAGCGTCCGAACAGTTTCACCGCCAGTTCCTCGCGGTCGCGCAAATCGCCCGCGGCCTCTTTGAATTTTTTGTACTCGATGAGCTGGCGGATCAGCTCCCAGCGAGGATCTTCTTCCTCGCCGTCTTCCTCCACGGGCGTCTGCAGATCGATGGGCAGCAGCGTGCGGCTTTTGATGTGGAGCAGGTTGGCGGCCATGACGATGAACTCGCCGCCGATCTCCACGTCGATCGCTTCCAACGCCTCGAGATACTCGAGGTATTGGCGCGTGATGCGGCCGATCTCGATGTCATAAATGTCCACCTCGTCCCGCCGTACCAGATAGAGCAGCAGATCGAGCGGACCCTCGAAAACATCGAGTTTGACCTTGTAGGCC
>CAYQMP010000255.1:0-3412 GCA_964418615.1 uncultured Chthoniobacter sp.
TTTCGAAACGCGATCCGGTGGCCGCCTCGATCTTCACGCCGCCGCGCGCCGCGCTTTCGGCAAGCTGCGCTGCCACGCGGTCGGTCACGCCCGCGCGCCGGGCCACTTCGACGGTCATGATGCCCGGAGCCGCAGCGGTTTCCCCGCCGTCGAGACGCGCATCGTCAATGAGTCGCTCGACGACACGCTGCAGAGCGGCTGTGTCCGTTTCGCCGCGCAGAAAATAAATTTCCGACGCCGTGATGGTGACCTCCGGAAAGCCCAGTTGTCGCGCCTGCCGGGTGAGGGTGCGGTTGCGGTGCTCGCCGCTCGGTTTGATCACTTTGGTGACGTCACTCATGGCAGGAGGAAGCAAATAAGCCCAGTCGGTAGGGCCCGCTGGCCTCAGCGGGCCGCTGCCTGTCGGATTGGAAAGCGTGCGGACGGCTGGGGCCAGCCGTCCCTACCGGTGTGGAAGAAAAATGGAAACTCGCTCGCTTGTCGTCACTCATGTTGGGCGAAAGTGGTGATGACCGAGGGCAGCAGTTCGTGTTCGGCCGTCTGGATGCGCGCTTGCAGGGTTTCCGCCGTGTCGCCGGGAAGCACCGGCACTTCGCGCTGCGCGATGATCTCGCCGGTGTCCACCCCCTCGTCGACATAGTGCACGGTGCAACCGGTCGTTGTGTCTCCCGCAGCCAAGGCCTGCGCGGCGGCGTTCGATCCGCGGTGTTTCGGGAGGAGCGACGGGTGGATATTGATGATGCGGCGCGGGTAGGCGGCGAGAAAAACGGGTCCGACGATGCGCATGAATCCGGCCAGCACAACGAGATCGACATTTTCCCCGCGGAGGACGTCGACGAACTTGCCCTCGGTCTCCGCATCGAGGCGTCCGCGTGGCGTGGTCGGCACGATCACTTCGGTGCGTGCGCCATGTCGGATGCCTAGCTCGAGAATGCGCGCGCCGGGTTGGTCGGAGAGCACGACGGCAAGTTCCGCCGGCAGGCGTCCTTCTTCGATGGCACGGGCGATCGCTTCGAGGTTGGAGCCGCGGCCCGAGCCGAGCACGCCCAGACGGAGCACGCGGCCGCCGCTCATCGGGCCATGCCGACGTTCTGGACCATCTGGAAAAGTTTGCCTTCCGATTTGATCGAGGGCGCGATGATGACCTCGGTCTCCTGGAACTGGCGCAGGTCGGCGGCGCCGACATTGCCCATGCATGTGGTGATGGCACCGACGAGGTTTTGGCTGCCGTCATCGACCGCGGCCGGACCGAACATGATCTGGCGCAGGCTGCCGGAAATGCCGACCTTGATGCGCGTGCCGCGTGGCAGGTTGGCGTGCGGGGTGGCCATGCCCCAGTGGTATCCGCGGCCCGGGGCTTCTTCCGCTTTGGCGAAGGCGCTGCCGACCATGACGGCATCCGCGCCGCAGGCCAGCGCCTTGCAGACATCGCCGCCTTTGTTCATCCCGCCGTCCGTGATGATCGGCACGTAGCGTCCGGTCTTTTTGTGGTGCATGTCGCGCGCCGCGGCGCAATCGACCGTGGCGGTAACCTGCGGCACGCCGAGCCCGAGCACGCCGCGCGAGGTGCAGGCCGCGCCGGGACCGACGCCGACGAGCACGCCGGACACGCCGCACTCCATGATCTCGAGAGTGACGTCATAAGTCACCGTGTTGCCGACGATGACCGGGCATTTCATCGACCGGCAAAAATCGGCCAGATCGAGCATCTTGTATTCGCTGGAAATATGACGCGCGGTCGAGACCGTGCTTTGCACGACGAAAACATCGACACCGGCTTCCTGGGCGATTTGTCCGCAACGCTCGGCTTTCTGCGGGATGGCGCTGACCGCGGCGATGACGCCCGCGTCTTTGATTTCCTTGATGCGCTTGGCGATCAGTTCTTCTTTGACCGGCTCTTGGTAAACTTTCTGCAGCAGCGCGGTGACTTTGTCTTTGTCCTCGGCCAGCACTTCGGCCAGCACGGCATCGGCATCGTCATAACGCACCTGCACGCCCTCGAGATTGAGCACGGCGAGTCCGCCGAGTTGACCCATGGCGATGGCGAAGCGCGCATCGACCACGCCGTCCATCGCGCTGGCCAAGATGGGCAAAGCGAGTTTGAGCGCGCTGCCGTCCGGCTTGGGAATCTGCCAGGTGATGTCGACCTCGTTGGGGTTGATGGTTACTGCTCCCGGCACGAGCGCGATTTCGTCAAAACCATACGTGACCCGTGCCTTCCGATTGCGTCCGATCCACATGCCCATAAGGCGACTATTCATCCCAAAATCTGCCGCCCGGTTCAATAGGTAGTCACGGTCGCAGGTGCCGGCGTCTTCGTGGCTAACGCATTCGTCCCGAGCGGCTTGTCGTAATGCGCGGCGCCAATGTTACGAAAACGTCACATTCCGCGACGGTCTTTCGGCGCGGCCTCCAACTTCTCCACCTTCGGTGCTTCCGCCGCCGCCACGCGCGGGCCACCGGTTTCGGCCGGAAAAATCCGCGGCAGGCTCAAGGCGAGAATCACGCTGGCGGTCAGGCCGGCGCCCGCTTTCGACAGGTCTATGCCCGCGATCCTCGCCACATGGCGGAAAGGCGGACGCATCATGATGATGGAAATGGCCAGTTCGCGTCCGGCCAGCAGTCCGAGGAACACCCACGTCGTGCTCATCGGCATGTTGCTCCATTCCTTGAAGACCATGAGGATGAATCCGTAGATAAAGTCCACGATGGTGGCCGAGCGGATGTCCGTGGTGTTGGTCTTCGAGGTGACGATCTTTTGGATGGCGCCGCCCGAGGTGTAGAAAATGACCGCGTGCAGGGCGACCATCACGCCCAGCGCGGCGAGGAACCACGTCCAGTCCAGCTGCCGCGGCAGAAAGACAAAGATGTTGGCCAGATCTTGGATGAGCCATTGGCTCCAGAGGAACGCGGTCGAACCCCACTGGAGCAGGATCCAATACGGCCGCGGCGGTGTGCCCGAAGTGTCGATGAAGCGCTTCTCCACCGTCCGCACGGTCACCACGTAAACCATCAGCCCGACGAAAAACGCCACCACATATCCGGTCACCGATTTGAAAAGCATGCCCTGCAGGTTTTCCGGCCGGAAGACCGTGAGGATGAGGAAGGTCGTGCTGACCGGGAAGCCGAACCGCGTGAGGAAGACAAGCACAATGGGAGGAATGACATAAAACCACGAGAAATTTTCCGGCAGGGGGAACTTTTCCAAGCGACCATATGACACATCTCCGTGGTTCGTCGCGTAGCCGTAGATCATCACCGCGCAAAGGATCGTGCTGGCGAAAAGCCAGAGCACCCACCACGGACGATGGTGGTTCGAGCTGATGAAGGTCCCCAGCGTCTGGATGGCGTCGTTGGCCACGATGGAATACGCCGCGAGCAAAAACCCGAGGATCATCCAGAATTCCGGTCC
>CAYQMP010000256.1:0-3399 GCA_964418615.1 uncultured Chthoniobacter sp.
GGTATGCAATTGATGGACGACTCGCTGGCCAATCTCTACCGCGCGGGCGCCATCTCCGCCGAGGAGGCTGTTGCGCGGTCCGAGGACAAGCCGATGATGAAGCAACTTTGCGGAATGATCTGACGCCATGGCCCACATCGACCAATTTTTCGAAGTGCTGATCAACGCGGGAGCATCCGATCTGCACCTTGCCGAGGGACAGCCCCCGAAAATCCGCCGCCACGGCGATGTCATTCCGATCCGCGAGGAACTGCTCACCGCGGACGAAATGAGCTACATGCTCAGCGAGATTTGCACCCCGAAAAATTGGGAGCGTTTCCAGCACAAGGGCGACCTCGATTTCGCCTACGAGATGAACGAGGACAACAGGTTTCGCTGCAATTATTTCAAGCAGGTGCACGGGCTGGGCGCCGTTTTCCGTCTCATTCCCACGCGCATTGCCACCCTCGACGAACTCGGCCTGCCTCCGGTGATCAAAGAATTCGGCCACCTGCGCGGCGGATTGGTGCTGGTCACCGGCCCGACCGGATCAGGCAAAAGCACGACCCTCGCCGCGTTGATGGACTACATCAACACGAACTTCGCCCGCCATATCGTGACGATCGAGGAGCCGATCGAGTTCGTCCACTCGAACAAGAAAAGCATCATCACCCAGCGCGAGGTGCCGGAACATTCTGTCGATTTTCCCGCGGGCTTGAAAGCTGCGTTGCGCGAGGACTCCGACATCGTGCTCGTCGGCGAGATGCGCGATCTGGAAACGATTTCGCTCGCCCTGACCGCAGCCGAGACCGGCCTCCTCGTTTTCGGCACGTTGCACACCAACAACGCGCGCAAAACCGTCGACCGCATGATCGACGTCTTCCCCGCCGACCAGCAATCCCAAGTCCGCACCATGCTCGCCGCTTCGCTGCGCGGTGTGGTCGCCCAGTTGCTGCTCAAGCGGGAGGATGGTGGCGGCCGCATCGCGGTCAATGAGATCCTCGTGGTGAACAGCGCGGTGGCCGCCATCATTCGCGAGGGGGCCACGCAGAAACTGCAGGATGCCATTGTCGGCGGTAAGGCGCAGGGCATGCAGTTCATGGACGACGCCATTTGGGCGCAACTCCAGCAGGGGCACGTCTCGCCCCATGAGGCCTTCATGAAGGCGATCGACAAGAGTCGCTTCCGGGCGTTCCTTCCCGACGAAGAGGCGGCTCTGGCCAACTCGGCCGGTGGCGCCGGCTGACAACGGCCCTTGCCGCGGTCCGCGGCGCCCGATAATTGTTGAGATCCGCGGCTGAACCGCGCCTTCGACCTATGCCCAAGTCCACCGTCTCCTCCGAAGAACTTTCCGCTTTCCTCGAAGCCCGTCACGCCGACCCCTTCCATACTCTCGGCATGCGGCGCGCGGGCGACTTCCTCGCCGTGCGGGTCTTCCGTCCCGATGCCGCGTCGGTCAAGGTGGTCGACGCGTCGAACCGCACCCGCATGTTCGAAGCCGCGAAGATCCACGACTCCGGATTTTTCGAAGCGGTGCTGCCCAAGGGCATGCCGGAGTTCCCCTACACGCTGCGCATGAAAGCCCATGACGGAAGCGAGTGGGAAACGCGCGATCCGTATTCCTTCGGCCGCATCCTCGGAGACACCGACGTCTACCTTCACGCCGAGGGGAACCACTGGGACCTTTACAACAAATTCGGCGCGCATCTCACCACGATCGACGGCGTGGCCGGCACCGTGTTCTGCGTCTGGGCACCGAACGCCCAGCGGGTCAGCGTGGTCGGGGATTTCAACAATTGGGACGGACGCGTGCACGTCATGCGCAAGCTCCTCGGCAGCGGCGTGTGGGAAATTTTTATCCCGGGCATCGGGGAGGGCACGCACTACAAATTCGAAGTCAAAGGCTACCACGGCGACGTCTGCCTCAAGAGCGACCCGTTTGCTTTCTACGGTCAGCACGGACTGCAGACCGCCTCGATCGTTTACGATCTCGACCGCTTCCAGTGGTCCGACCAAGGGTGGATGGAATACCGCGAGAAGCAGCAGTGGCACAAAAAGCCGCTCAGCATTTACGAGGTGCACCTCGGTTCGTGGCAACGCATGGCCGACGATGACAATCGTCCGCTCAGCTACATCGAGCTCTCGCACCGGCTGATTCCCTACTGCCTCGAGATGGGCTTCACCCACATCGAACTGATGCCGGTCGCCGAGCATCCTTTCGACGGCTCGTGGGGCTACCAAGTGGCCGGCTACTACGCGCCGACCAGCCGATTCGGTAATCCGGACGAATTCCGCCACTTCGTCGACAACTGCCACAAGGCGGGGATCGGCGTCATCCTCGACTGGGTGCCGGCGCATTTTCCGAAGGACGCGCACGGCTTGGCCAAGTTCGACGGCACGCATCTTTACGAGCATGCCGATCCTCGGCAGGGCGAGCATCGCGACTGGGGGACGTATATCTTCAACTACGGGCGCAACGAGGTGCGGAATTTCCTCATCGCCAACGCGCTCTTCTGGTTCGACCGCTACCACATCGACGGCCTGCGCGTGGATGCCGTGGCTTCGATGCTCTACCTCGACTACTCGCGCGAGGGCGGACAATGGGTGCCGAACTGTTTCGGCGGACGCGAAAACCTCGACGCGATCTATTTCCTCAAGCGTTTCAACGAGGTCAGCTACGAGCGTTTTCCGGGGATCATCACGATCGCCGAGGAATCGACCGCTTGGCCCGGCGTCTCACGTCCGACCTATCTCGGCGGCCTCGGCTTCGGGTTCAAGTGGAACATGGGTTGGATGCACGACTTCCTCAACTACATGAGCCTCGATCCGGTTTACCGGCGCTATCACCAAGGCAGCATCACCTTCTCGTTGCTCTACGCTTTCCACGAGCATTTCATCCTCGTGCTCAGCCATGATGAGGTGGTGCACGGCAAGGGCGCGCTTTTGAGCAAAATGCCCGGTGACATGTGGCAGAAGTTCGCCAACCTGCGCATGCTTTACGGACTTATGTGGGCGCACCCGGGCAAGAAGCTTCTCTTCCAAGGTGGAGAGTTTGGCCAATGGGACGAGTGGCGTTACAACCAAAGCCTCGACTGGCACCTCACGCAGTTCCCGCTCCACGCCGGGCTGTCCCGCCTCGTCCAGCATCTCAACCACATCTACAAAGAGTATCCCGCGTTTTACGAACTCGACGACACCCACGACGGTTTCGAGTGGATCGACTTCCACGACTCGGACAACAGCGTGGTTGCCTTCCTGCGCAAATCGTCCGACGGACAAAACATAATTTTCGCCATGAACGCCACCCCCGTGGTGAGAGGCGGCTACCGCATCGGCGTCCCGAAACCGGGTTTTTACCGAGAAATTCTCAACACCGACGCCGAAGTTTACGGCGGCAGCAACGTCGGCAACCTCGGCGGC
>CAYQMP010000257.1:0-3396 GCA_964418615.1 uncultured Chthoniobacter sp.
CTAAAGACATCCGCAAAGGCTGTGACGCGGAGGTGCTGTCACATCACAGCCCCTGCTTGACGATCGCATGCAGATCGGTGAGGTCTGGAAAATTGGGCAGCTTTTCGCCGCCGGGGCCTGAGGCAAGGATAAGGATGTCTTCGGCTACGGGTTGGGGGCTGTCGGTGCGGGCGGCGGTCGCCTCGACGATAGTGCGGTCGGGCTCACTCTCGGGGCTGCCCGGGCCGGTCGACCAAGTGAGGGCGGGGATGCCGCCGGCGCTGGGGCCGAGGACGGCGATGCCGCGGTCGGGGGCGAAGGAGAAGGCGTTGAGGCGGAGGCCGCCGGTGTTGGTCAAGCCGCTGACGATGATGAGGGCGTTTTCGCCGGCGTAGTCGAGGGCGGTGGCCACGGCGGCATCGAGTTCGGCGTATTGGCGGAGCAGGGACTCGCCGCGGCCGAGTTCGGCGGCGCGGCCGGCGAGGCCGGCATGAACCACAAGGAAGTAGCCTTTGCGGTTGAACTGGAGAAGTTCGATGCCGCGGCGGACCAGATCGGCGAGGCGGGGTTGGGTGGGGTAACGGGATTGGTCCTCGGCAAAGGCGAGGTCGCCTTCGGCGAAGACCCCGAACAGTTTCGGTGCGCGCCAGCCGGGGGTGTTTTCCAACTCGGCTTTGTTGCGCACGATGTCGAAGCCGCGCTGGCGCATTTCGAGGAGCAAGTCGCGTCCGTCGCGACGCGCGCCACCCTGCGCCTCGGGAGTGAGGAGCGCGGCCCCGCCGCCGAGCATGACGTCCGGGGCGCCGTCTTCCATCAACTGCACGGCCAGGGCGGCCGGATCGCGGGCGTCGCTGGCCCGGGCGAAGAAGGCGGCGGTCGCGGCGTCGGTCAGAGGCGTGTCGGAAACGATGCCGGTGGCGCGCCCGGCGCGGCGGGCGGCAGCGAGTAGTGTCTCGAGAGTTTGTCCTTCCGGCGAGAGGGCGAGGGAGCCGCGGTTGACGAGCTGGCCGGTGGCTAAAGAGCTCGCGGCGGCCGCGCTGTCGGCCACCGCGTAATCGGCGGCGCGGGCTTTGGCCAACGCCATGTGCGGCATGGATTCCATGCGGAAACGGAAGTCCGCGCCACCCGTGAAAAGGCGGGCGGCGGAAAGTTGGGAGGGGGAGAAATTTTCCGCGACGATGAGGATCACGGCGAAGGGCTTTTGCACGACCCACTCGCGATAGAGGACAACGCCCAGACCGGCGAAAGCGAAGAGGCAGGCGAGGAAGATGATTTTGTTGCGGATGCGGGAACGCATGGAGTGTGAGGGAGGGAAGGACAGTGTTGCGGTGTTTGCCTTCCGGTCAAGCCGAAGGCCACCTCCGCTGCGCTCCGGTTCAGTGTTTCGGTGTTTGGCCAAGGCCTGTCTGGCGGCTCGGTAAAGCGGGAAGCAGTGGCCGAGCGAGGCGGCGGAGATTTCCGAAAAACTGAACCGGAACGAAGTGGAGATGGCGTGAGGCGGAGCCGAGGGCAAAAACTGAAAGACCGAGCGCTCTCCGGTTTGCACCATGCGGCTGGTCTTGCCTGGGGCTGCTCTTCGCGGCACATTGCGCGTCATGGTCATCGCGCGCATTCTCGCTTTGCTCTTGGGTTGCTTCGCTCTGTCGGCCTGCGGCGGCGGGGGGCAGGCGAGGTATGCTCCGTCCACCACGGTGATGGAGGTGGTGAGTATTCCGCCGCGGTGCGTGGTGGAGATGAATGGCGAATACCTTGGCGGAACGCCGGTGAAGATCGATATTCCGTCCACACCGGACGGACGCTGGACCGGATCGCCATCGACCAAGCACCGCATCACCGTTTCGACGCCCAACAACCGCGCCGTGGAGACCAAAGAGTGGCGAGGGGGCGATGTTGTCCCGCGCCGGGTCTTGTTCCGTCCGCCCTACGCCTATCTGACCGGCGGCGGGAGGTGACTTGGAATCAAGAGGAAGTTGCTTGGCTTGACCGCTTGAGCTTATGCGTTATTTTTGTGCGTTATGAAAACCTTTTCGGTGATGCAGGCGCAGCACCATCTGACTTCGCTCCTGCGGGAAGTTGAGGCGGGGCGCGAACTCACCATTACGCGTCGCCGCAAGCCGGTGGCCGTGCTCTCGCCGGTTCCCGCGGAGATGCCGGTGGTTTTTCCCGACTTCGCCGCTCGCGCGCGCCGGACTTGGCGCGGTCCGTGGCGGGGTGCGGGAGCGCAAGAGCTGGTTGACGAAAGTCGCGGCAACCGGTGACGCACTATTATGACACGGGGCTGCTGCTGAAGCTCTACACCGACGAAAGGGATTCGGCACCCGTCCGGAAATTTGTGCTTCGGCACGGGGAGGCGTTGTCTTTTACCGCGATGCATCACGCGGAGTGCGTTTCGGCGCTGCGTTTGAAGTGTTTCCGCGGGGAATGCCAGGAAGAGGAGGCTGCAGGCGCATTGCGGGATATTGAAGCGGATCTCGCCTCCGGTGTATTGCGCGTCGCTGCAGTGTCGTGGGACGACGCATGGGTGAGGTGCCGGATCTTGTCCGATGCGCATGCCGCGGCGACCGGTTGCCGAACGCTCGATGCGCTGCATGTGGCTTGCGCGTTGCAGTTGGGGGCGGAGGAATTAGTCACGGGCGACAGCCGACAGGCGGCGCTTGGGCGCAAGGCCGGTCTTCGCGTGGTGAATCCGCTAAAGAGGGAGCGGAGACAGTGAAACCCAACAAAGCGGGTTTTTTCGAAAACCCTGCTACAAAGGTTCTATGAGACAAAGCGTCTGGATTCTCGGAGACCAGCTTGGGCCGGATAATGCGGCTTTAGCGGGAGCGCGAAAGAAGGACGATGTCTTGTTTTTCGTCGAGAGCGAGCGGGGCTTGAGGAAACTGAAGTATCACCAGCAGCGGCTCGTTCTGCTTCTTTCGGCGCAGCGGCACTTTGCCGAGGAGATGCGCAAGGCGGGATGGACGGTGGACTACCATGCGCTCGAGAGCGGGATGACTTGGGAGGCGGCCCTGGCCGCGCACCGGAAGAAGCACAAGCCGGAGCGGATTCTGCTCACGCAGCCGAACAATTACGACGAGCAGGCGGCGGCGGAGAAGTTGGCGAAAAAATTTCCGATCGAGATTGTCCCGACGCGGCAGTTTCTCGTGCCTCGGGAGGAATTCATCGCTTGGGCGAAGGGGAAGAAGTCGCTCGTTATGGAAACTCACTACCGTCGGGTGCGGGCGGAGTTCGGGTTCCTCATGCAGCCGGACGGACAGCCGGTCGGCGGACGGTGGAATTTCGACGAGGAGAACCGGAAGACGTTCCGCGATTGGGTCAAGGCCGGGCGGCCGCGGGCGGAGGTGCGGCGGGAGAAGCCGGACAAGATCACGCGCGAGGTGATGGCTTTGGTCGCGAAGGAATTTGCCGACTATCCGG
>CAYQMP010000258.1:0-3389 GCA_964418615.1 uncultured Chthoniobacter sp.
GGCGACCAGGGGGCGGATCTTCGGGTCCCGCGCGACTACGGGATAGTGGATGCGGACCTGGATAAGGTCCTCGTCATGGGTCAGCTGGACGCGGCAGTTGTAGACCACCGCGTCCCCCGTGATGAAAAGTTGGACGGATTTGGCGTCGGGGTCGGCGTGAAACCGGAAGTCATTCGCCTCAAAGTGTGCGACGAGAGTCTGGAAAGCCTGGCTTGAGCCGTAAGAAGGAGAGGATTCGGACATACCCCAACCATTCATCCCTCCCATGCAGCCCGGGAAGCACTTTTCGTGTCATAGCCGCGCTATTTGCCCTCAACCTCCCCCAACCGTGCCTTGTGGCGCCGGTAGTCGCTTTTTTTGTCACGGTGGATTTTGGGCGGAGGCGGGAGTTTGCGGCGCGGGGGTGGCGCTTCCGCTTTCACGGTGAAGACAGTTTTGCCGCCGCGTGCCATCGATCGACCTCTATTATGGAGGCAATCAAAGAAACACGGGCGGCTTTGTCGACGGGATTTTTCGGTGCTGGGGCTCCGGTCAATCGGATATGTCCGCAGCGGCCAATCGTTTGGATCGCGGGGTGCCGTGGGTGGCGTCCCATGCGGCGCGGAGGACCTCTAGGTTGACGGGTTCGCGATCCCCTTTGGCGCGGCCGAAGATCTGGGCGCTGTAGGGTGCCAGGGTCAACTCGGCTTTGCCCGTGCTATTGACGCGCGGATCGTTGAGGCCAAGGCCAGTCAGGTCGTCTCCGTATTTCGGGTCGTCGCTGTTGAAAAGTTGATGCCAGCGGCCGCCGGACGGGAATTTCACTTCGTGGTTTTCCAGCGCGCGGCCGGAGAAGTTGATCACGACGAGAAGATCGTCATCGGATCCGCCGGGCAAATGACGCCGGAAGGTGAGGACTTTGTTTTCTTCATCGGCCTCGATGACACGGGCATTCGGGCCAGTGAGCGCCGCGCTGCTCCCGCCGAGGTTACGGCGCAGGTGGACGAGGTCCTTGTGCAGCAGGAAGGAGCGGAAGGACTCCTCGCCGCGGCGCCAGTCGAGCGGATTGGTGTCGTGGAACTCGCGGTCCTCGAGCAATTCCTGTCCCATGAAGAGCAGCGGGATGCCGGGCGACGTGAGGGTGAGCACGGCGGCCAAAGCGCTCTTGCGCCGGGCTTTGAGACCTTGCGGGTCGTAGGCGCTGACTTCGGTGATGAGACGGCGCTTGCCGTTGAGGCGTCCGGTTTCGTCGTGGTTCTCGGTGTAGATGACGCGGCGGAACCCGAGGTCGGAGTCGATGCGGCGCGCGATGTCCTCGACGCGGCGGGCGGCGTCGGAACTGCGCAGCAATTGCGGCACGACACCGTCGTCGCCCGCGGTGTGGAAGTCGTATTCCCACGAGGCGTCGAAGCGGCGGTCGCCGACCGAATCCTCGGCGATGCTGATCTTGCCGGGATATTCGCTGCGGATGGCGCGGGCGATGCGGTCGAGCATTTCTTCGCCCTCGGCATTGGCCACGGCACCGTCTTCGATCGCCCGGATGTTGATCGTGGAGTCCCAGCGCAATCCGTCGATGCGGTATTCGTCGAACCACATGCGCACTTGGTCCATGACGAATTCTGCGACTTCGCGGCGTCCGAAGTTCGGCCGCGGCCCCCACGGGGTCAGTCCGCGTTCATCGTCCTCGTAAAAATAGATGCCGCCCTTGTTGTCCCCGCCGCCGTAGCCGTCGAATTGCCAGAGGTGCAGGTCGCCGGGTCCGTAGTGGTTGTGCACGATGTCGAGGTGCACGGCGATCCGGCGCTCGTGGCAGGCTTTGACGAATTCCTTGAGCGCGTCGGGTCCGCCGTAGGCGCTTTCCACCGCGAACTGGTCGCTCGGGTTGTAGCCCCAGCTGTGGTCGCCGGGGAATTCGTTGACCGGCATGAGCAGGACGCAGTTCACACCCATCTCGACGAGGTGGTCGAGTTTGGCCATGGCATCGCGCAAGGTGCCGGGACGTCCATCCTCCGGATCCGGATCGTGGAAGGTGCCCGGATGGAGTTGGTAGATGACGAGATCGCCGGCGGCCATCGGTTTGGGCGGAGCGCTCTTGCCCCAATCGAAAGCCGACGGGTCGTAGATGACGCTTTTGCCGTCCGACGAGGTGACCTGGCGGGCGCGCGGGTCTTTGCGTTCGAGTTCGCCGTTGATGAGGAACATGTATTCGTCCCCGGGTTTGGCCGCTCTGACTTCGAGCGACCAAACTCCGGAGGCGCCTTCCTTTTTCAACGTGTCGCGGCCGCCTTTCCAGTTGTTGAAGCTGCCGATGACGCAGACCGTTTCCGCGTTGGGGGCCCAGACACGGAAGAGCGTGCCCTTGACCCGGCCACCCGGCGTTTTCAGCACGGTGGCGCCGAGCGGGTCCGCAATGGACGCGCGGAGCGGCACCATGCCGAGAAAGAGCGAGGTGACAATAACCACCGATGCGAGGATACGGTGCCGACGAAGCCGTCCGGTGAACCCGGAGGCATGAGCTAGACTTCTTGCTCTGGGGGAAACGCGCTGTGGCGTTTCCATGCGCGCCTACAAAGCAGTTGCCGTGCCGGATAGGCAAACTTTTTTCGCGTAGGCAACGGTGACATTTTCGTCACCGGACAGAAGCACGGGCAGCAGGGAAGGCGGGCATTTGCTTTGACTCCGCGCAGCACCGCATCGAATGATGCCGGGCGATGTCACGCCTCCTCCCTCTTCTCGGCGCCTTGCTCGTCGCCGGTTGCGGCACGCCCTACGGCATGCAGGGGTCCTTGGGCGGCGTGAAAACTTGGCAGCATCCCAACGGCGACCTGGAAATCATCGTCGTCGGCTCGCACCACCAGCCTTATGACTATCTGGCCAAAATGTGGCGGACCAAGGCGGAGGAAGCGACCATGCTGCGCGGGTCGCGCCAATACGAAGTGATTTCCTTCTCCACGGGACGCGAGGTCCTCGGCATCGAATTCATGGGAGAAGGCAGCAACATCGAGCGCTACGCCGATGATGTGCCGTTCTGGACCCCGAAAGTGGCCCGCGGCGTCATCCGGGTGATGGACCCGCGCCCCATGCGGCCCTGATCGGGCGAACGAAGGTTCCCCGTCTCTTCAACCCCTTCCCGGCTGCTTGTCGTCAGGGGTTATACCCAGCCCTAAGCTTTTTGACGTCTGGCAAGGTGGATCGCGCCGTCCCAGCGCGATATTTCACTCCTACCATCGCGATGAGGACATCGCGATCCACCCTACGATGAAAATCCGCGAGCAAACCGACGTTGGTGTTATCCGAAGTCCAGAAAGAGTTTAGGCGTTTCCGTCTCGGGTAGGGACGAGCGGCTCGCTCGTCCGCTCTTTTTCCAACGGACACGCGGGCCGCGTCTTCCTACCCACAGAACCATGTTC
>CAYQMP010000259.1:0-3363 GCA_964418615.1 uncultured Chthoniobacter sp.
GCCGCCACCGCGGCAAAGACCGCATTCCTCTCCGCGCAAATAGTTAGCCCGTAGCTGATGTTCTCCACATTGCACCCGGCAAAGGTCCGCCCGTCCTTGCCGACCAAAACCGCCCCGACATGAAAACGGGAGTAGGGGGCATAAGCCCTCTTGGCCACGTCTATCGCCTGTGTAACTAGTTGTTGGTCAGTATATTGCATATAAAATATTAAGAATCAAAAGCTTAGCAGCCGCCGCGCGCAGGCAACCACCATAATTCCAACCCCATCCGCAGGCAAGAACACCGAAGAATGTCATAGTCTCTCTCCATCCTCTGAAATTTCAAATTTTAAATCTGAGATCCTCATCAGCGTCCTCCACGTCCTCTGCGGTTAAAAAACAGCCTTCAAATCCAGCCGTCCAAAACGCTCCATTTCAGTTTGCCAAGGCGCGTCTTTTTCCGCACACTGCGCGGTTTGCGGACCAGCCTCGAAGCGCGCCGCATCCACGGTCCAACTGCAACCCGTAACCAACCCGATTTTCCAAAACGTGAGCGTCACCCGAGCCGAAAAGCCCAAGAAAACCGGCAAAAACCCGGTCGACTATGCCAAGGCCCCGATCAACGCCGGTCTGACCAAAGAGCAGAAACTCGGCTTCCTCGCCGACATGCTCCGCATCCGCCGCTTCGAGCAAGCCTCTCTCAAGCTCTACCAGCAGGGGAAAATGGGCGGCTTCCTCCACCTTTACATCGGACAGGAATCCGTCGCCGTCGGCACCCTCGCGCTCATGGGCGAGAACGACCACGCCATCACCGCCTACCGCGACCACGGCCACGCCCTCGTCGTGGGCATGTCGATGAACGAATGCATGGCCGAACTTCTCGGCAAAGCCACCGGTTGCTCGAAAGGCAAGGGCGGCTCGATGCACTTCTTCGCGCCGGACAAAAATTTCTGGGGCGGACACGGCATCGTCGCCGGACAAACCCCCCTCGGCCTCGGCATCGCTTTCGCCCTGAAATACAAGGGCCTCAAAGGCTGCTGCCTCACCTACCTCGGCGACGGCGCGGTCAACCAAGGCGTCTTCCACGAATCACTCAACATCGCCGCGCTCTGGGACGTCCCGGTCGTCTACATCATCGAGAACAACCAGTATTCCATGGGCACCAGCCTGGCCCGCTCGTCGGCCATCAAGTCCTGCCTGGCCGAACGCGCCTGCGGTTATGACATGGATTGGGACATCGTCAACGGCGAGAACCTCTACGAAGTGCGCGCCAAAACGTGGGAAGCCATGCAGCGGGCCCACGAGAAAAACCGTCCGACCATCCTCGAGATCGACACCTACCGCTACTACGGCCACTCGGTCGCCGACGCCAACGCCAAGAAATACCGCAAGCCCGAGGAGATCGAGTTCTACAAACAGAACCACGACCCGATCACGCTGTGGGAAAACCGCCTCAAAGAGGAGGGGGTCGCGGACGATGCCGTGATCAAGAAGATCGACGACGAAGCGAAAAAAGAAGCCGCCGCCTCCGTGCAGTTCGCCGAAGACAGCCCTTTCCCCGAGGTGCAGGATATCTTCGACGACATCTACTACGAGGTCGACATGGGCACCGAGTCCGGCCAAACCGGCCGCCACTTCTTCAACGACTAGGTCGGCTTCACCTTCCTACTTTTTACCTTTTACTTTTTACCTCTTCCCGATGCCCGTCATCACCTACCGCCAAGCCCTCAACGACGCCCTCGCCGAAGAACTCGAGCGCGACGAATCCGTCTTCCTCATGGGCGAGGAAGTCGCCGAATACAACGGCGCCTACAAAATCACCGAGGGCCTCTGGAAACGTTTCGGCGACAAACGCGTCATCGACACCCCGATCAGCGAAGCCGGCTTCATCGGACTCGGGGTGGGGGCGGCCATGATGGGCCTGCGCCCGGTCATGGAACTCATGTTCTGGAGTTTCGCCTACGTGGCCTACGACCAGATCATCAACAACGCCGGTTGCGTGCGCTACATGTCGGGCGGACTGATCAACTGCCCGCTCGTTATCCGCGGCCCGGCCAACGGCGGCACCAACGTGGGCGCCACCCACTCGCACACCCCGGAAAATTTCCTGGCCAACACGCCGGGCCTCAAAGTCGTCTGCCCGGCCACCCCGGCCGACGCCAAGGGCCTGATGAAAGCCGCCATCCGCGACAACGACCCGGTCTGCGTCATGGAAAACACCCTCCTCTACGGCGATCAGGGCGAAGTGCCCGAAGGCGATTATGTCATTCCCATCGGTGTGGCCGACGTCAAACGCGAGGGAACGGATGTGTCCCTCATCGCCCACGGGCGCGCCGTCATCACCTCGCTCGCTGCGGCCCACCGCCTGCACGAGGAATTCAACATCTCGGCCGAAGTGGTCGACCTGCGCAGCATCCGCCCGCTCGACGAACAGACCGTTCTCGAAAGCGTGCGCAAGACGCACCGCGCCGTCCTCGTCGACGAGAACAAACCCTTCTGCGGCGTTTCCTCGCAAATCGCCACCATGATCCAGGAACACGCCTTCGACGATCTCGACGCGCCCGTGCAACGCGTCTGCTCGCTCGACGCCCCGGCCATCTACAGCCCGCCGATCGAAGTGCAGCAACTCCCCACTGCCGACCGCATCATCCAGAAAGTCCTCGACGTCTGCGGTTGATTCGCGGACCCGCCCGCGCAACTTTCCACTTTTTACTTTTCACCTTTTCCTTTTCACTTCCGCCCTATGCCCGTCGTCACCATGCCCAAATTGAGCGATACCATGCTCGAGGGCACACTCGTCAAATGGCGCAAAAACAAAGGTGACACCGTCGATGTCGGCGACATCCTGGCCGAAGTCGAGACCGACAAGGCCACCATGGAAATGGAATCCTTCGATGAAGGAGTCCTCACCGAGACTTACATTCCCGAAGGCGGCGTGGTCAAAGTCGGCGACAAAATCGCCCTCATCCTCGCCGAAGGCGAAAGCGCCGACACCGCAGCCGCGCCGGTCGCTGCGGCAGCAGCGCCAGACCAACCGAAAGCTGCCGCTCCCGCCGCTCCGAAAACTCCTTTGGTCAAAGCGCCCGTCGCACCCGCGCCCCGCGCCGCCGCGTCCGCGTCCGCCGGACGCGTCAAAGCCTCTCCGCTCGCCCGCAAAATCGCCGCTGCCCGCGGGGTCAATCTTTCCGCCATCGCCGGAACCGGACCCGCCGGACGCATCGTCAAACGCGACGTCGAAAATGCACCCGCCGGAGGGGGTGGGGGAGCCGCCGTTTCCGCCGCTCCCGCCATCCGCGCCGCCCGGGGCATCGCCGGGGAGGAAAAGAGCATCGCTCTCACCGGCATGCGCAAGACGATCGCCGAGCGCCTCCTCGCCAGCAAAAC
>CAYQMP010000260.1:0-3360 GCA_964418615.1 uncultured Chthoniobacter sp.
ATCGTGAGGCCCGAGAAACTTGGTCCGAAGACCTGTCGGGATCCCGATGACCTCATGGTGCTCGGATTGGGCGAGCCCGGAGATGCCCGGGCTATCGTGACGGGTGACCAAGACCTGCTCGTGCTGGGAGCTTTCAAAGGCGCGCCGATCATGTCACCGCGTGCTTTCTGGAAATTCAGTCAGCCCGAAACATGAGAGTGCGCCGCCTATCCACCGCGACGACACCTTCCATCTTCATCCGTCCGCACATGACACCGGAACAGACCGATTATTTCATGAGATCGGAATGACCCAACACATCACAAAGCTGACGAACGGCAGCCCGGAATTCGGGCGAGGTCGGACGGTTCAGGAGCCAATCGCAGGCAAACGACATTTCTTCGGAGAGTGGATCCAAATCGACGAGATCGCCAAGGTGCTTCTCTCCGACCCCGGGATTCAGCGCGGCAAAACACTTCAGCGCGATCAGATCGAGTCGGGAGATTATGGCGACTTGCAGTCTTTTGCCGAAATCGCGTCTCGTTGCGCGCTGAAGAATTCCCGAAGGAAGTCCCATCGAAGCCACCGAAGCTGCGGCGTCGTTGAGCCAACGCCTCTCCAAGCCCAACTCCTCCGCCACTTCCGCCGCGACAGGGTAAATCCACTCCGGCATTTCGCCGAGGTCGCCATTTGCGTGCATATCACCAAGCACGTCGACATCAGCCGTAAGGCGTGTCAGCAAACCGGAGATGTTCAAGGCAGCCCCGCCGCAAATGAGCAGGGAGACTGGCTCGGTCCCGCGTTCATCGAGCTTATGGCCAAGCGCGGCCAAAGCCGCCGACGCTTGCTCTCCCGTCGAGAAGCTCACCGAATCTCCCGAAGAGGACGGAACGTTCCCCCGTCATCGTAATGCTTCTCGCCCTTGAGGCGCGCCGAGCGCGCTCCCGGGCGCGGGTAGTCGATGGGGGAGACAAAATCATTGATGCAGGTCACCCAGAAGGTTTTGTTTCGTCCGTCCCACAGGGCGATGTCGGCATTGCGACCTTTTCCGCCATACCACTGTCTGTCTTTCAGTTCGCTTGCCGGGATGGATGCGGTGCCGCTGTCGCCCCAGCGGGCGAGTGCGGCCAGACGCGCGGCATGACTTTTGGCAGGGCTCTTGGCGCGTCCACCCTTGCGCCCGATCCGCGCGTAATGGGCTGTCACTTTGTCTGATGACGGCATACTGCCAACCTATGCGAAGCTGCTTAGTATGTCAACGGGGAGCGTCCTGCTGACTTGGGCAGTCGAAACCGGACGCCGAGATCGGCGGCCGGTTCCAAGCGTTCGCGTCCGGTGAACGATGCGCCGCGCACCGGCAGGAGCGCGATATCGACATCGCTGTCTTTGCGCAAACAGCCTTCTGCGCCCGACCCTAGAAGGTAAGCGGCAGCAATCTTGCTATCCGTGGCCAGTCGGTCTGCCACTGCTTGGAGAACGGAGTCGGCGAGCTGGTTGGCGAAAACAGTCACACCAATGAGCCACTCGGCTCTGCCCGCAGCGGCAACGCGCAAGCGCGGCTGCTATCGGGCCTCCTCCCGGATGCCGTAGAAGATGGCGTAGAGAACGGGAGTCACGAGTAGCGACAGCACGGCAGCGAAGGAGAGGCCGAACATGATGGTCACAGCCATGGAGGAGAAAAACGGATCGGTGACCAGCGGGATCATGCCGAGCACGGTGGTCAGCACGACCATGCAAATGGGGCGCATCTTGCTGGTGCAGGCGTCGAGGATGGCGCGGTAGGGGCGTTCGCCTTTGTCGATGAGGGTCTTGATTTTGCTGACTACGACAATCTGGTTTTTGATCAGCTCGCCGCCCAGCGCGAGGAGTCCCAACAAGGCCATGAACCCGAAGGGCATGCCGGTGAGGAGAAGTCCTGCGGTCACGGCGATGATGCACAGCGGCATAACCAGCCAGATCAGCACCGTGGTCCGGATGGAATTGAACAGCGCGACGACAATGAAGGCCATGAGGGCGAAGAACCACGGGATGGGTTCGGCCAGCGCGCCGCGGGCGCGGCCGGAGTCTTCGTATTCGCCGCCCCACTCGAGTCGGTAACCCGGCGGGAGTTCGATTTCTTCGATGCGATCCTTCACGCGGTCGCGGAGTTGGCTGGGCAATCCGCGGCGTGGATCGGCGTGGACGGTGAGGGTCGGTGAACGGTCGCGGCGGGCGATGACTGGATTTTCCCACGCCACTTCGGTGCCGGCAGTGACTTGGGCCAGCGGGATCATGCGAGCGGCGGCCGGACTCCAAATTTGCAGGTTGCCCATGGCGGCGGCGTCTTCGCGCTCGGCCAGCGGCGGACGCGCGATGATGGGAAGAAGACGGTTTTCCTGCGGGAAGAGGCCGGTGCCTTCGGTGCCGGGTTCGCGGTAGAGTCCGACGGGGCGTCCTTCGAAACTGGTTTCCAGCGCGCGGGCTACATCGACGCGGGTCAGGCCGTTGCGGCGGGCTTGTTGTTCGAGCACTTGGGGGCGGATGACTTGCACCGGTTCCTGCCAATCGCTGCGCACGGCGACGGCATTGCCGTCTTCCTCGAGCACTTGCATGGCTTGTTCACCGAGTTGGCGGAGGACGGCGGGGTCGGGGCCGCTGAAGCGGACCTGGATGCGTCCGCCGGAACCGGGACCGAGGAGAAATTTCTTGGCGATGCCGTTGGCGCCGGGGCGGTTGGTGTCCAATTCCTGTTGGATGGCCGCCGCGACGGGATCGATTTTGCGCCAGTCGTCGACATCGACGAGAAATTGCACGTAGGCGCGGTTTTCGTGCTCGGGAGAGTAGACGAGGAGAAAGCGCAGTCCGCCGCCGCCGATGAGCGAGGTGACATGGGTCACGCCGTCGAGCTTTTGGATGTAATCACGGAAGTCCTCGGCGAAGGCTTCCGTTTCGCGGATGTGGGTGCCGGCCGGGAGATGGACATCGACCATGAATTGCGGCCGCGTCGAAGGAGGAAAGAAGCTCTGGTTGACGTAGCGGAAGCCGTAGAGTCCCGCGGCGAGCCCGGCGATGGCCACGGCCACGACGAGCCAGCGGTGACGCAGGGCGGCGGTGAGGAGTTTGCGGTAGATGCGGAAGGGCAGGGCGTCGTAGGGATCGCGGGCGGCCTCCGTGCTACCCGGCGCGAGCGGACGGAAGAAAATGTAGCTGAGCAGCGGCGTGGCTGTGACGGAGGAAACCCAGCTGAGGCTCAAGGCAATGAGGATGACCCAGAACAGGGAATTGGTGTATTCGCCGGTGCGGTCTTCGGAGAGTCCGATGGCGGCAAATGCGATGATGCCGATGGCGGTGGCGCCGAAGAGCGGCCATTGGTTTTCTGCCACGACCTCGCGCACGACCTGC
>CAYQMP010000261.1:0-3352 GCA_964418615.1 uncultured Chthoniobacter sp.
CAGCGCGTAGGTTGAGGGTTCGGGGACGATCTGGGCAACGAAACCTTCGTAAAGACCATCCCGCTGGCCCTGACCGCTCAAGTATCTGCCATCGTCTGTAATGCTCGTGGCGAACAGATTCGACCATCCGGTAAGGTCGACACCGCCAGCCGTCAGATAACTGCTGAGCGACGTCATGCCCGCCAATTCCGTCCAAATGAAGCCGGGATCCCCGCCGCTACCGAAGCTGTACCCAAGAATGTATTGTCCATTGCCGCTCACGAACTGCGCTTGGGCGGTTGTATCGCCCTGGTTCAAAAACCCCAGGTTTGTCATCCCGCTCGCAGCCGTCCAGCGGAAGGCCGCGCCCGCGGTTGCCGACTCGCTGTAGCCGACGACGATGGAGCCATCGTCAGATACGGACAGAGCCCGAGATTCGACTTCGTATCCGGTGAGCGTGCCGAGGGAGGTCAGCGCAGGGGCTCCACTCAAATCCCAGAGCGCCGCGATGGAATCCGAAAGGCCCACGACTATCGTTCCGTTGCTATTTGCCGCATATGCGTCGGAATCGGAACCTTCCGGCCCGAATTCATAGAGGCCCCCTGCCTCGGTCCAGAGCGTCGCTTTACCGTTCCGAGAATCGCCCACGATCGTCGTGCCGTCCGCACTGATTCCTACTGCGGTGCGAATGGGGATGGCTTGGAACCCTCCCGTGCTGGTCCAGCGAAACGAACCATCCCCTATGCTGCTATCCTTAACACCTATGCCGACCGTGCCATCGGCGCTAATGTCGTTGAAGCGGACAAAGCCGGCGTCGACCCATGCTTGAGGCACACCCGGCACGAGTGCTGCCGGGCCGGGGTTCTCCCAGAGGACGGGACGCTGGGACGAAAAAACAGTGCCGTTGGTGGTCGCGTATCCCGCCACCACCGAACCGTCCGCGCTCATGGCAACAGCGACGGACTGCTGGCCGGTTCCAAACTGGCCGAAGCCTTGAATCCATGCCGACTGCCCGGAGGCAGGATGCGGCATGGCAAGCAGGATCGCCAAGGAGAAGACGACGATCGCCGTGTTGCTATTCCTGTGAGTGGTCGGGGTGGTTTCTTTCATGATAGTGGATCGGGTTGCTTGTCTGGGTTGCCGGAAAACTCCGGCAGGAAGGAGAAGGTTGTGTTTTTTCATGAGCTGGATTGCGCTTCGCTGAACCAACGCATGCGGAAGCGTCGCGGCAACCGCAAACCGGCTTTTCGGCCCCCTATTTCGACGAATCGGCGATATTTTCGACGAATCGTCAGGATTTCGCGAAATGGGACGTGGCACCGGAGCAAACGCGCGCGTTGCCGCACGACCCGGGGAAGAGTAGGGTGTCGGCATGAAACCGTCCTCCGACACCCTCGGGGAAAACGTCCTCACAGCCATGATCCCGCGACTCGCGCAGGACGAGAAGATCGCCGCGGCTTACCTGCTGGGATCGGGAGCCGAGGGTCGCTTGCGGGCGGACAGCGATGTCGACATCGCGATCCTGCCGGTGCGCGGCCAGTCTTTCAGCGGACGCGATCGCATGAACCTCGCGGCCGATCTCACGGACATCGCCGGACGAACGGTTGATCTCGGCGTTTTGCACACCGGCAATTTGGTTTATGCGAAGGAAGCCGTGGCCCGGGGTCGCGTCATTTTCGAGCGCGATCATGCCGCCCGCGTCCGCTTCGCCGCCCTTGTGCTCTCCATGTATGCCGATTTGCAGGAAAACCGCCGGGAGGTGCTGCATGCCTACGCCGCCTGACGACATCCTGCTCAACAAAGCGGCCATCATCGAACGTTGCGTCCGCCGTTTGCAGGAAGAAAGCCGCGCCTGCCCCGGCCTCGACAACTTCACCCATGTCGATGCTCTCACACTCAATATCGAACGGGCCTGCCAGGCGTCGATCGACATGGCCATGCATACCGTGGCGGCACGGCGTCTGGGTGTGCCGCAGAGCAACGCCGATGCTTTCACCCTGCTCGAACGCGCCGGCCTGATCGACCCCGCACTCTCCAAGTCTCTCCGCGGCATGGCCGGCTTCCGCAATATCGCCGTTCACCAATACGAGGAACTCGACACCGATGTCCTGCGCTGGGTGGTTGAATCGGGGCACCGGGACTTCATCCGGCTCGGCGAAGCGCTCGGCGTCAGCATCCGACCGTGAGCAGCACCAGTTCGAAAAAGTAGAAGCGGCGTCCCCGCCGCTTGTTTTCCGGGGTGAAACGGCGGGACGCCGCTTCTACTTTCTGCCCCCACTTACTTCACCTCGACCATCGTCGACGGCGTGAAGCTGGCCAGGTCCTGCGGCCCCATTTCGACGGTGATGTTTTTGTCGCCCGCAGCCTTGAGAGCCTGGGCCAGATCGATGACGCGGATGTTTTGGTTGCCGAAGGTTTTCCAATGGTAGTGCTTGGCCGCCAGATCGCTGACCACCGTCCACGATGTGTAGTCGGGCTCCTTTTCCGAGACATCGGCGGGAGGCCTCGCGCTGCCGGGGGGAATGTCGAAGTTGTTCAGGAAGTGGAACATCGTTGCTACAGCCTGTCCGCTGCTGTCCTGCGGCTCCGCGGTTTGCAGGAAAAACGCCATGCGGACAAAGCGGGAAGGCGGGCTGAAGTCGCCGGGCAGACCGAGCGCCCCCGCGCCCATGCCGAACGGCGACAGCGTGAGGTCCCCGATCTTGCGGCCTTCCGGCAGCCCCGCCGAGATGTTGAGGTAGCTGTTGAGATTGGTCAGATGCCACGGAAATTCGGGAGCGTTGGTCAAGACGCGCACCGGATTGTCATAGACTTTCAACTCGCCGCCGCGCGGTTCGATCGTGATGCAGGCGCCGGTGGGATCCTGCACTTTGATGTGCAAGTCGGGCACGATGCCGATGAGGTCGAGGACGACGGGAAGCATGACGACCTCGCCGATCCGTTCCTTCACCTCGGCGACCGTGGCGCAGTTGCCCAAGATCCACGCGGCGATCTGGGCGGGCGCGAGGCCTTTGGGCGAGTTTTCCGGCGTTGCTTCGGGGTATTGTGCGTAGCCCGGGAAGTAGAAAAGACCCACGTTGAGACCTTGGTCGTTCAGACCGTCGATCAGCATGTCGTAGTTGGTGGCCGCGGTCGGCCCGACGAAGCCGTATTTCGATTTCCACTTGAGGCCGTTGGCGCCGGTCGGGGTCAGCCCGGTGAATTCCGAACCGGCCGGCCAGATGGCAAGGACCGAATCGAGCGGTTGGCCGAATTCCAGCGTGCGTCCGACAGCGACACCGCCGTCTTTGGCAATCAGCGCCCCGCCGGTGCAGGCGCGGACTGTAGGGTTGGCGACAAGGAGACCCGCCAAAGCGAGGGCGGTAGGGAGGAG
>CAYQMP010000262.1:0-3351 GCA_964418615.1 uncultured Chthoniobacter sp.
AAGTAGAGCGGACGGATAAAGGGGTGCTCGTAGGTGAAGCGGATCGAACCGACGTTGTAATGGTAGACGACGTAGCTGAGCAGGAAGAGAGCCGAGACCGCGAGCGCCGAGACCATGCAGGCGATGTGTTGCGATTTGCGCTCGTGCTTGATGAACCACCAACCCGCGAGGAGGAAGACGGTGCAGATGGAATTGAGCGTGGCGTTGACCGCCGGAAGATCGGTGACGCTCATCCGGCGGAACCGTGGCGCGCATCGAACGCTTTGATCGTCCTCATGACAAACCACCCCAGCCCGCTGCACAGAGCGAAGAGGAAGGCCAGCATGGCAATCACACCCCACGAGAAGGCGAATCCGGCCATCACGGTGGCGGCTTCGACGTCCTCACCGGGTTCACGGCAGCCGGCACAGGCCCACGCGGGGGCGCTGAGCAGGAGGCTGAGCAGGGATGCGGCGAGGAATTTCAAGAAGGGAAAAGTAGCCTCCGCCGCGATGCAGGGCAAGTCGTTGGTCGATAAAGTAGAAGCGGCGTCCTCGCCGCTTGTCGATCGGGTTAAGCGGCGGGGACGCCGCTTCTACTTTACGGAGCCTTGCCCCTGCTCCCTCAGCAAGTTCCCCGTATCCATAAGAACCTTCGGGATCAGCTCCGGGTCCTCGAGCATACGGGCACTGCGGACCATGCCGTTGCCGTCGACGATGAGGAACATGGTCCCGTGGACCGGTTCGCCGTTTTCTTCGGCGAGGTGCTGCATGAAGCCTTCGGTGACCAACTTTTCGATCACTGGTTTGTCGCCGGTGAGGAATTTCCAGCGGTCGGGGTCGGCGAAGTTGGCTTCGGCGTAGGCCTTGAGCACTTCCGGGGTGTCGTATTCCGGGTCGACGGTGACCGAGACCAGCTTCACCTCGGGGGTTTTGACCAGCGCCTTTTGCATTTCGAGCATGCGGGCGGTCATGAGCGGGCACGGTCCTTTGCAACGCGTGAAGATGAAGTCGGCGATCCAGATTTTGCCGCGCAGGTCGGCATTGGTCACTGTCTGTCCGTTCTGGTCGGTCAGGGAAAATTCCGGCACGGCGCGGATGACGGGGAGTTTTTCCACGTCGCGCCGCAGCGAGGCTTGCCACATCGAATAGCCCATGGCCACGGCAAGGACGAAGCCGAGGAAGGCGCCCGCCCAGCCGAGACGCCGCATCCGGCCGGCTATGATGTCTTCTTGAGGATGGTCGTTCATGGGATTCGTCGGCGGGGACGCCGACGCTACAGCATGTAGCGGCGCCGTCCCCGGCGCCGGTCGTTCAGGCCAAATAAAGCACCGAGTAAAGGAACAGCCAGACCACGTCGACGAAGTGCCAATACATGCCGGCGAGGATCAAATACGTATGGCTCTGCGCGGTGTAGGCGCCGCCGAGTTGGCGGATGAGCGCCCATGCGATGAGCAGCACGCCGACCAGCACGTGGAGTCCGTGGAATCCGGTCAAAACAAAGAACGACGCACCGTAGGCCCCGCCTTTGTTGAACCACAGTCCTTCGTGGTGCATGTGATACCACTCGTAGCCTTGGATGCAGAGGAAGAGGCTGCCGAGCAGGACCGTGAGGAAGAGCCAGGGGAGACCGCGTTTGCCTTTCTTCACCGCGACCTCCGCCGCGTGGTAGGTGAAGCTGCTCGCGATGAGGAACACCGTGTTGATGCCGGTGAGCACGACGGGAAGTTTCGGGAGGTCCGGCGACGGCGGCCACGCGGGCGAACTCAGGCGCAGGACGATGTAGCCGGCGATGAGTCCGGCGAAGAGCATGGCCTCGGAGGCGAGGAAAATGGTCATGCCGAAGACCGCCGTGCGCTGCGAGGCGTGGTGGTCGGACGGACTGTCGTGGGCGGTCAGGGCGGCGGTGCTCATGAGTGGTTATTTCAGGTGAAAAAGGCCTTCCAGACAATCACCAGTGCGCAGAGGAGCACGGCAAAGACCGCGATCCCGGCAAGAATCCGGCGGTTGGCTTGGCGGGTTTTGGCATCGGGAGGGTTCATTCATCGGGCCAGGACCATCAGTCCGAGCAGGAGCGGCAAATAGGCAATGGATCCGAGAAAGAGCCAGCGGGCCGCGGGGATCGAGCCGCCGCTGACCGCAAAATTGGCCGCCATGGAAGCAAATCCCGCGCCGAGGAGCAGCGCGCCGTAGAAATAAATCGCGGAGTAATCGAAGAAAACCGACGGCAACAAGCTCACCGCGAGGAGGGCCAGCGCGTAGATGAAGGCTTGGCGTCCGGTCACCGCGCCGGTCTCGTCGTTCTCGGAAAGCATCTTGAAGCCTGCCTGCGCGTAGTCCGCACGATAGAGCCAGGCGATGGCCAGGAAGTGCGGCATCTGCCAGAGGAAAAGAATGGCGAAGAGGGTCAGACCTTCAGCATTGATCGAACCGCGGGCCGCGGTCCACCCGATGAGCGGAGGCAGCGCGCCGGGCACCGCGCCGATGATCGTGTTGAGCGAGGTGACACGTTTGAGCGGCGTGTAGATGAAGATGTAAGAAATGATGGTGGCCGCGGCGAGGCCTGCCGCGAGGAGGTTGGCAAATAGCGCGAGGCAGAGAACACCGCTGAGTGAGAGGACTGTTCCGGTGAGCAGGGCGTCGGAAGCATTCATCCGTCCGGCAGGGAGCGGACGGTCCTGCGTGCGCTTCATGCGCGCGTCGAGGTCGCGCTCCCACCATTGGTTGAGCGCCGCGGCCCCGGCCGCGCTGAGGGCGGTGCCGACGAGAGTGGAGGCGAGAAGGAGCCAAGTCCATGTGTCCCTCACCCCGAGCGCGAAGCCGGCCATGGCGGTGGCCACGGTCAGCACGCTGAGGCGGGCTTTGACCAATTCCATCAGGTCGCCGGCGGCGGCGGATGCGCGCGGACGGGTTTGGACGGCGGATTTCATCAGGCAGGAACGAGATTCTCTTTCTCCCGCTTGAGCTCGGCGGCCCGCGGCGAGAAGGCTCCGAGGAGGAAACACTGGGCCACGCCCAAAAACAAGATCAGGGCTCCCACCGCCACGTGGGCCGTGGTCACATCGGCCGCTTTGTTCGACCAGACCGTCCAGGCACCGAGGGCGATTTGGACGACAACCAGCGCCACCCACCAACGGGAAGCGTAGCGCACGCCCATCGCGGCGCGACGGGCTTTCCAAGCGTAGGCAATGAAGAGCCCGGCCAAAACGAAGGCCATGAGGCGGTGGAGCATTTGCAGGTGAATCTGCGCAATGGTGGTCGGGACTTCGCCGGAGGCGATGCGTTGTGCGTTGATCGCGGCAAGTTGCTCGCTGTTCACCATGGGCCAGATCTGACCGTAGGCCAACGGGAAGTCATGGATGGAAAGCCCCGC
>CAYQMP010000263.1:0-3347 GCA_964418615.1 uncultured Chthoniobacter sp.
AAGGCGTCGTGCTCCCCTTCCCGTCACCGGCCTCGGCTCACCCCGGACGCACTCACGGGATGACGAGCAGCGGATCCGGACCGAGTTAGGCGCGAAGCATCGGCAACTCGAGTGCACTGGCAACAAACCCCCTCACTCCCGCCACGCGACCCATCGTGGCCAAGCGGACAACCTGCTCGCCGACGCTGCCCACCACACCGCACGCCTCGAGCGTGGCTTGGTTGGAACTGGTCAACACCGTGACGCCGAGAATCGTCATGCTCTCCCCGGCTTCTGCCGCAGCCGCCGCGCACATTTCCGGTCCGCCGGCGAGATGGATGGTGCACAGATCGACCCCCAATTCGCGGGCCGAGCGCACCGCCGAAGCCACCGTGTTGGGGATGTCGTGCAACTTGAGATCCAGGAAGACGCGGGCGCCGTGCGCTTGCACCGCCTCGACCGCCGCCGGACCAGCCGCCGTAAAAAGCTGCAGGCCGACCTTGTAAAACCGCGCCCTGCCTTCGAGCCGGGCCATCAGGCGACGCGCGTCGTCGAGAGAGGGCTCATCGAGAGCCACGATGATTTCCGCTTTGCCGCCGCCATCCGTGCCGTGAATCATGCCCCGCATGCAAGTCGCCGCCCCGGCCAAAATCAACCTCAACCTGCGCGTTCTCGGCCGGAATGAGACAACCGGATACCACGACCTGGAGACATGGATGGTTCCGCTCACCTTGGCCGACGAGCTGCACATCGAACTGCGCGAAGCGCCCGGAATCGTGCTCGTTTGCAGCGACCCCGAACTCGACGCCGGCTCCGGCAACCTTGCTTGGAAAGCCGCCGAGTTGTTCCTCCGCGAGACCGGACATCCGGGCGGCGCCGCGATCGAACTTCGCAAACACATACCCCACGGCGCCGGTCTGGGCGGCGGGAGCAGCGATGCCGCCGCCGTGCTCAAAGCGCTCAACGAACAAGCCGGCCGTCCGCTCGGCGACTCCGGCTTGGAGAATCTGGGCGCCAAGCTCGGATCGGACATTCCCTTCTTTATCCGTTCGCAACCCGCCATGGCCCGTGGTCGCGGGGAAATCCTCTTCCCCCATCCGCTCCCGCGGCCTCTCGATCTTCTGCTGATCAAACCGCCCTTCGCCGTGGAAACAGCGTGGGCTTACGGCCGGTGGTCGGAAGGGAAATTCTGTCCGGCCGAATGGACTGCACCGCAACTGCACGACGGCATCGAGATCTTCAACGACCTCGAACGCCCGGTCTTTGCCAAGTTCATCATCCTGGCGGCGCTGAAGAAATGGCTGCTCGAGCATTCGTTGGTCGCGGCGGCCGCCATGTCGGGTTCCGGCTCCTGCCTTTTCGCCATCCTCCGCGACGCGCGCGGCGCGGATCAACTGGCGGCCGAAGCCAAAGACGAATTCGGAAGCACGTTTTGGACTGCCGCTTGCCGCACCGCCTGAGCGCGGCGCCGCTCATCGCTGCTACGCGCCCTCGACGTAACGCCAGGCGTCTTCGAGTTGCGACTTGTCGAAATATTTTTCACCGAAGACGAGGCTGTCCGCCTTGATGGCCAGCTTCTCCCAAGGGGAATCACCGACCACCGCGATGCGGTCCATCTGCCGGACGTGACGCAGGGCCCACATCATGTCGGTGTACATGACTTTGAGGCTCTCGTATTTGACCGAGCCGAGAACGATAAGGACATTGATCTTCCCGTGCTCCGCGATGAGTTTGTCGCACACCTCGATCGCCCGGTTCTCGTCTTCCATGGAGATCGTGCCGGAAGTCTCGAAGCCGATCACCTTGCCTTTGCTGCGTGGTAGTATGTTGATCATAGCGCATACATCCAAAGCCCGCCATCCGCGCAGGGTCAAATCCGGAAATCACCCTCCACTGCTACGGCATCTTCTTCATTGACGAGTCCACCGGTCGTTCCCAACCTGCGGGAGTAGTAGCAGTCGGTATGGACATCAAAACTTATCCCCCCGGATTCCGTGCGCGGCGCGGACTGAACTGGGGTGCCCTCGGGCTCATGTATGCGTCCTACTACATGTGCCGCTACAACTTCCGCTTTGCCGGTCCGGGCATGAACGAGGAGTTCGGCTTCAACGCCAGCGATCTGGCCATGCTTTGGGTCGTCTGGTCGCTCGCCTACGGAACCGGACAACTGGTCAACGGCCTCTTCACCGACCGCATCGGCGGCAAATGGTCCATGCTTATCGGCGCCATCGGCACCATTTGCTGCAACTTCATCTTCGGCTTCTCGTCCTTCGTCGGCACCTTTTCGACCTTCGCCCTCATCGCGCTGCTCAACGGCTGGTTCCAGTCCTACGGCGCGCCGGGCATGATCAAAATCAACGCCGCATGGTTCCGCCGCACCGAGCGCGGCACGTTCGCCGGCATCTTCGGCATCATGATCCAGCTGGGTCAGTTCGCCATCAACACCCTCGCCCCCTTCCTCCTCGCCGGCTTCGCCATCACGCTTTGGGCCATCGGCACGTGGGTCGTTGCCCCCGGCGAATGGCGTGTCCTCTTCATCGTGCCGCCCTTCGTCACCGTGGCCGCCGCGCTCTTCATGTTCTTCGCGGTGAAAGAAGAACCCGCCGCCGCGGGTTACCCCGACGTGATCGAGGACGAGATCGACAACTCGGCCGGGACCAAAGTCAGCCTCAAGGAATCCTTCACCACCATCTTCACCCACCCGCTCGTCTGGTTCTACGCCGTGGCCTACGCCTGCACCGGCGCGGTGCGGCACAGCTCGGACCAGCTTTCCGTCATGTTCTTCACCGAACAACTCGGCATCGACTGGAAAGCCAAGCCGCTCTCCGTGCTGATTACCATGAATCTCATGACCCTCGCCGCGGTGGTCGGCTCCATCGCTGCGGGCTACGTCAGCGACAGATTTTTCAAAGGCCACCGCTCGCCGGTCGCCATGTTCCTTTATTTCCTCGAAGCCGCCGTTCTTACCTGCGCCGCCATCGTCATGCTCGCCGGATTCATCCAACCCGGCACCCTCGGCGTTTTTCTCGGCGGGATGTTTCTTGTCATGACTTCCCTCACCGTCAACTCGACCCACTCCATCGTCGGTGCCGCCGCGCCGATGGACATCGGCGGCAAAAAAATGGCCGGCTTCGCCGCCGGCGTCATCGACTCGTTCCAATATTACGGCTCCGCCATCTGCCTCTTCATCACCGGCATCGTCCTGCAGCGCTTCGGTTGGGCCGGCTGGTATCCGGTCATGATCGGCTTTGCCCTCCTCGGCGGCTTTGCCATGTTCTTGCTCAAAAGAAAACAAAAGCGGCTCGCCGCCGCCTCCGCCTCATGAAAATCCTCCCCGTCCTCCTCTCTCTCGCCCTGACCATTGCCGG
>CAYQMP010000264.1:0-1635 GCA_964418615.1 uncultured Chthoniobacter sp.
AGGAGGAAGGCAAAACACGCCGCGATCTCGGGCGCGAGGAATTCCTCAAGCGCGTGTGGACGTGGAAAGAAAAGCACGGCGGGATCATCATCAAGCAGCTCAAACGACTGGGCTGCTCCTGCGATTGGGACCGCGAGCGGTTCACCATGGACGAGGACTACTCGCGGCAGGTGCAAGAGGTGTTTGTCAAATTGCACGCGCAGGGTCTCATTTACCGCGGCAAGCGCATGGTCAACTGGTGCCCGGTCTCGCAGACCGCGCTGAGCGACGAGGAAGTCATCATGAAGCCCGCCAAGGGCAAGCTCTATGTCATGCGTTACGAAGTGGCGGAGGAACCGGGGACATACCTCGAAATCGCCACGACGCGCCCGGAGACTCTGATGGGTGACACCGCGGTGGCCGTGCATCCCGACGACCCGCGTTTCGCGCGCTTCATCGGCAAGCATGCGGTGCGTCCGTTCCCGAAGGCGCAAATCCCGATCATCGGCGACACGCACATCGACATGACCTTCGGCACCGGAGTGCTCAAGGTGACCCCCGCGCACGACAAAGCGGACTTCGAGATCGGACTGCGTCATGGCTTGGAAGTCATCGACGTCATGAATCCCGACGGCACGCTCAACGAACTGGCCGGAACCGACTTCTCCGGCATGGAGCGCTTTGCCGCGCGCGAGGCCGCGGCGCAAAAGCTGGAGGAAATGGGACTGCTGGTCCGCGTCGAGGACTACGAGAACAATGTCGGCTACAGCGAGCGCGCCGACGTCCCGATCGAACCGCGCCTGAGCGAACAGTGGTTCCTCAAATACCCGCAGGTGCCCGCCGCGCTCGACGCGGTGGTCTCGGGCAAGATCCGTTTCGTGCCCGAGCGCTGGGCGAAAATTTACGAGCACTGGATGACCAACATCCAAGACTGGTGCATCAGCCGCCAGCTGTGGTGGGGGCACCGCATTCCTGTCTGGTATCGCAAGGACGATCCCACGGTCATGCATGTGGGGCTCGACGCTCCGGCCGATGCGGAGAACTGGCGCCAGGACGAAGACGTCCTCGACACGTGGTTCAGTTCCTGGCTCTGGCCTTTCGCCACGATGGACGAGGCAACGCGGAAAAAGTTCTATCCGACCAACGACTTGGTGACCGGTCCGGACATCATTTTCTTCTGGGTCGCGCGGATGATCATGGCCGGTTTGGAATTCACCGGCGAAGTGCCGTTCCGGAATGTTTTCTTCACCAGCATCATCCGCGACATCAAGGGCCGCAAAATGTCGAAGAGCCTCGGCAATTCGCCCGATCCGCTCGACTTGATGGCGAAATACGGCGCCGACGGCCTCCGCTTCGGGCTCATGCGCATCGCCCCGCATGGGCAGGATGTGCGCTTCGACGAAAATCAGATCAAGGAAGGTCGCAACTTCGCCAACAAGTTGTGGAATGCCGCGCGCTTCCGCGAAATGCAGGGATCGTCCGCGGTCTCCAAGCCGCTGGCGGAACACCAACTCTCGCCTTACTCCATTGCCGTGCTGGTGTCCTTCGACGCGATGCATGCCGCCTACCGCCGTGCCTTGGACGACTTCCATTTCCACGAGGCGGCGACCGTGCTCTACGACTTTTTCTGGAGCACGTATTGCGATTGGTATGTCG
>CAYQMP010000264.1:1645-3312 GCA_964418615.1 uncultured Chthoniobacter sp.
AGCAAAGCCGAGTTGGCCGCCGGTGGTGCTGCGGCCGACGGGGTCCGAGCCGTCATGGACCACGTCTTGAGCGGCTATCTACGCTTGCTCCATCCGTTCATGCCGCACATTACGGAAGAACTCTGGTCGCGCCTCGGCTACGCGCGGGGCGAGGGGAAGGACGCGATGATCCTCTTCGCCGCGCCGCCTGCGGATGATTCGTTGCCGCACGTCGCGGCGGAGGACAAAGCCCGCGCGTCGAATGCAGTGCAGGCAGTCTACGATGCGGTGCGCGATGTGCGCGTGCTGCGCGCCGAGTTCAAAGTTCCGACCAACAAGGAGTGCGTGGCTTGGTTGGCCCGCGATCCCGCTTTCGGCGATCTCGATCTCTCCGTCTTTCGCTCGCTGGCCAAGGCCTCACGGGTCGAAGAACTCACGGCCGCCGGTCCGGAGCGCAAGATGCCCCACACCCCGACGCCGCTGGGCTAGGTTTATTTGGAGCTGGAAATCGACGTGGCGGCCGAGCGCAAACGCCTCGAGGCGGAAATCGCCAAGGTTGATGCCGAGATCGCCAAGGTGAAGGCCAAACTCTCCGACGAATCCTTCGTCCAAGGCGCCCCGGCGCAGGTGCTCGAGACTTTCAAAAAACGCGGCGAGGACTGGCAAGCCAAGCGCGCCAAGTTCGAGGCCGTCCTCGCATCGCTCTGAGGTGGCGCCCATGCAACTGACCACCCGCCTGCGTCGCAACCGGGCCAGCGAAGGTTTGCGGCGGATGACCCGCGAGACGCGGCTCGACGCGGCGGATTTGGTTTATCCGCTTTTTGTCCACGGCGGCGAGGGCAACGAACCCGTTGCCTCGATGCCCGGCATCGAGCGCCGCAGCGTGAAGGATCTGGTGCGTGAATGCCGCGAGGCCTTGGACTTGGGGATTCCCGCAGTGGCGGTGTTCCCGGTTATCGATCAGGCAGACAAAGATGCCAAGGGATCGCATGCGCTTTCGCCGGACAACCTTCTCTTCCGCGCCCTGCGCGAAGTGAAGTCGGCCGTGCCCGGCTTGGTTCTCATCGCCGATGTCGCCCTCGATCCCTACACGGACCACGGACACGACGGCGTGCTTACGTCCGACGGCCGCGATGTCGACAACGATGCGACAGTCGAACTTCTCGCCGAGTTGGCGGTAAAAGAGGCGGAAGCAGGGGCGGACATCGTCGCGCCGTCCGACATGATGGATGGACGTGTCGGTGCCATCCGCCGCGCCCTCGACGGCGCCGGGCGTGCCGACACGTGCATCTTGGCCTACGCGGCGAAATTCGCCTCAGCTTATTACGGTCCGTTCCGCGATGCGGTGGGTAGCGCGCAGAGCACACCGATTTGCAAAGCCACTTACCAACTTGATCCGGCGAATATCCGCGAAGCCCTGCGCGAGGTGGAACTCGACGAGCGGGAAGGTGCGGACATGGTTATGGTCAAACCGGCCGGTCCATATCTCGACGTCATCCGTGCCGTGCGAGAGCGAACAAAGTTACCGCTCGCCGCCTACCAGGTTTCCGGCGAATACGCGCAGATCCATGCCGCGGCGAAGGCGGGGTGGCTCGATTACGAAAGGACACGCGATGAAGCGCTCCTCGCTATCAAGCGTGCGGGGGCCGATATCATCGTCAGCTACTTCGCCCGTGAGGTAGCGGAAA
>CAYQMP010000265.1:0-3306 GCA_964418615.1 uncultured Chthoniobacter sp.
GCTTCTTGCATCCGGCCCGCGTCCCCTTATCGTTTCCCCCTCGCCATGAACCGCGACAGCTTCCACTACGCGCTGGAAAACACGCGCACGCATCTCGAGCCGTCGGGCCTGATCGAAACGTTCGGCTCGACGGTGTTCGACTTCACGCTGGTCAGCGAGTTGATGGACGAGGTCAACCGCGTGCGCCTGCGCCGCGGCACCCTGCAGGCCGAGCGTCCGCGCATCGTCACCCCCGAGCATTACGCCAAAATCATGCTCGACGGCTTCGGCGAGAAAGCGCGCGAGTTCGCCGACTGGCTGGAGGAAAACGGCGAGGACCTCAAATTCCTGCGCTACGGTTTTCAATTCACCAAAAGCAACCTGCACGAGGAAGTGGTCAGCGGTCGTCTCGACAACATCGTGGCCGAGGCAGTCCGCGCGGCCCGCGATACCGGCGACCACCGCCGCGCGGTGATCGAAAGCGTGGACGACGCTTGGGAGGTCTCCCTGCTCAAGCTGGCCGTGGAAACGGCCCGCCGGTCGGCCGGGGGCAATGTCGAGGAGTGGAAGAAGCGCGGCCTGATTTGAGGCCCCGGACCGCGTTTTTTGTGCTGCCCACGCCGCCGGGATCCGGCCAAGATACTGCCCCATGAAAGTCCAACCTTTGGATTTCGAAAAACCCATCGCCGAGTTGGAAGACCAGCTCGACCGGCTGCGCGACAAGGCCAACGGCACGGACTTGGGCGTCGATGCAGAAGTCAAAAAGATCGAGAAGAAGATCGGCGCGCTGAAGAAGGAGATCTACGAAAACCTGACCGCCTGGCAGCGCGTGCAGATCGCACGGCACACGGCGCGTCCTTTCGCCCTCGATTACCTCGGACTGTGCTTCGAAGATTTCACCGAATTGCACGGCGACCGCCTTTTCGGCGATGACGCCTCCATGCCCTGCGGTCTGGCCAAGATCGACGGACGTCCCGTCGCCGTGGTGACCAACCAAAAGGGCCGCGACACGAAGGAGAACATCCGGCGCAATTTCGGCAGCGCGCACCCCGAGGGCTACCGCAAGGCCCTGCGCGTCATGCGCATGGCCGAGAAATTCGGCCTGCCCATCGTCGCCCTGATCGACACGCCCGGCGCTTTCCCCGGCATCGGCGCCGAGGAACGCCACATCGCGGAGTCCATCGCGGTCAACCTGCGCGAAATGATGCTGCTCGAAACCCCGATCGTCGCGGTGATCATCGGCGAAGGCGGTTCGGGCGGCGCGCTCGGCATCGGCGTGGCCGACAAGGTGCTCATCATGGAAAACGCCTACTACTCGGTGATCAGTCCCGAGGGTTGCGCGGCGATTTTGTGGAAACACCGCAGCCACGCGCCCGAGGCGGCCGAGGCGCTCAAGCTCACCGCGAACAATCTCAAAGAATTGGGCTTGGTCGACGGCGTGGTCCCGGAACCGCGGGGTGGCGCGCACCACGACGCGCCCGCCGCGGCAGAGTTGCTCAAAAAATCGATCGTGCAGAGCCTCGACGCCCTCGCCGCGGAGACGCCGGCCAAATTGCTCGAGGCCCGCTACGAGAAGTTCCGGCGCATGGGCGTGTTCAGCGGGGCCTGATACCAATGTCCCCATGCATTGGGGCTTAACAGTATCGACGCGCGGTAGGGTCCGCTGGCCCAGCGGACCGCTGCCTTCCAGGTGAAAAGCGTGCCAACATCGGGACGTTGGTATGAGAGTTCCGACCTCCGCTCACACCGTCGTAAAAATCCGCGAAGCCAAAGCAACCGCATCGACCGGAGCGCGGCTGTGCACCCGCAAGACGGGTTCGCCCGCACCAACACGATCGCCTTCTTTACGCAGGCACTCGACTCCGACGGCAAAGTCGACCGCAGAGCCCACCTTGCTCCGGCCCGCACCGAGCTCGACGCAAAGGCGGCCGACCTGCAACGCGTCGAGTTTCACCACGGTGCCGTCGGCGGAAGCGGGGACATCGGTGATCACCGGCGCACGGTGGACTTCGCGCATCTTCTCCAGCGCGGAAGCGTCCCCGCCTTGCGCCAGCACCATGGCGACAAACTTCCGCCATGCACTGCCGTCGCGGAGTCGCTTGCGCAGGTCATCGCGGGAGGTGGCCACCAGTTTGACGGCCAAATCCAAGGTCAGCTCGACCAAGTCCTGCGGGCCGCCGCCGCGGAGCACCTCGACACATTCGGCGACTTCCAGGGCGTTGCCCACCGTGCGGCCGAGCGGTTGGTCCATCGATTTGAGCAGCGCATGGGTCTCGACACCCGCGCCGCGACCGACCGTCACCATGGCATCGGCGAGCTTTCGCGCATCCTCGCGCTTCTGCATGAAGGCGCCGCGTCCGAATTTCACGTCAAGCACAAGCCGGTCGGGCGATTCGGCCAGTTTCTTCGACATGATGCTGGCCACGATCAAAGGCAACGATGCGACCGTGCCGGTCACATCGCGCAAGGCGTAGAGTTTTTTGTCCGCCGGGCACAAGTTGTCCGTCTGCCCCGCGATGAAGCAGCCGGTTTTTTCCAGCTGCGCGAACATCTCCGGCCACCCGAGATGCACGCGGAAGCCCGGAATGCTTTCCAGTTTGTCCAGCGTGCCGCCGGTGAAACCGAGCCCGCGGCCGGAAATCATCGGCACCCAAACACCCTCGCAGGCCAGCAGCGGCGCGAGAATGAGCGAGGTCTTGTCTCCCACCCCGCCGGTCGAATGCTTGTCGACCTTCGGCGGCGTGCCGGCTGGCCACGCGAAGACATCCCCCGAGTCGCGCATGGCCATGGTCAGCGCCACGGTCTCCGCATCGTTCATCCCGCGGAAGAAAACCATCGTGGCCAGCGCGGCCATCTGGTAGTCCGGCACCTCACCGCTGATATAGCCGCCGATCAGGGCGCGGATCTCGTCGGCGGACAGTGCACCGCCGTCGCGTTTCCTTTCGAGGAGGGAGGGAATATGCATGGGCGGCGGGCAGTTTTCCCCCACCATAGCGCAGAAGCCACCGAAATCCCGCGGTTACGACAGGAGGCAAAAAGGAGGGCCGGATCTCTCCGGCCCTCCCGAAATCAACCATTCCATGGTGCTTTGGCTTCAGCACCACCGAGCGGTCAATCTCTCACCATCGCGACGTAACCGGTCACCATGCCGGCAAGGCTGGCGGCGCCGATCAGCAGGGTTGCGATCATCATAGGTTCACCTCCTCGGGTTGCTCGGTTCCGGGGTGAACGGGAAACTGTGGCCGACGGCTTCATTCGGACGAGTCGTTGCCGCCGCGCTCCAGCCAGCGGCGGATTTCATCGAGGGTTTTCTCGCCGCAGTTCCGC
>CAYQMP010000266.1:0-3277 GCA_964418615.1 uncultured Chthoniobacter sp.
CGAAGGTTCGATAAATTTCATGCCGGCCATCGCCGATCCCGCCATGCGCGGAAAAATTTCCGCCACGCTCTGACCCGCCGATTGCCGCGAAGTCACCGCGACGATTTCCACCTGCGGATGCCGCGCGAGCAACGCGACCAGTTCCTCCCCCGAGTAACCGCTCGCGCCGACGATGGCCGCTTTCACCTTTTGCATGCGGCCGTTCTAGCGGTTCCCGCGCCCCAAGGAAACGCGCAAAAAATCAGAGCTGTCCGTAAGGCACCTCGAAGGCGTTGCCCTCGGACAAACGCCCCGTGCGGAAGCCCTTCAGGAACCACCGCCGCCGCTGGTCCGCCGTGCCGTGGGTGAAGGAATCGGGAACCACATAACCCCGCGTCGCCTTCTGCAACCGGTCGTCGCCCACCGTCTCGGCCGCGTTGATCGCCTCCTCGATATCTCCCTCCTCGAGCATGTCGTAGCGCTGCTGCGCGTGGTGCGCCCAGGCCCCGGCGAGAAAGTCAGCCTGCAACTCCAAACGCACCGACATCTGGTTGCGTTGCTCCTCGGACATCCGCCGCCCGTGCACCAAGTCGGTCAGCCCGAGCAAATGCTGCACATGGTGCCCGACTTCATGGGCTATGACATAAGCCGCCGCGAAATCCCCATGCATGCCGAACTGCCGCCGCATCTGGTCGAAGAACGAAAAATCCAGATAGATCGTCTGGTCCGTCGGCAAATAAAACGGCCCCGATGCCCCCTGCGCCATTCCGCCGGGCATTTGCGTGATGCCCGAATACAAGACGAGCCGCGGCGGCACATAACGACGGCCCGAGTTGGCGAAGGCCTCCGTCCAGACATCCTCCGTGTCGGCCAGCACCGTGGCCACGAATTGCCGGATGTCATCATTCGGCGCCGTGCTTTGCTGCTGCGGCGCGGACACTTGCTGGTCCATGCCGAGATCCTCGATCAGCCTCAGCGGATCGGCCCCGGTGAACAAAGCAAAAGCCAGCACCAAGATCAGTCCCAGTCCGCCACCCACCATAGTCCGCCCGGCCGGACTCATCCCGCGCCGATCTTCGACGTGTTCGCTTTGGCGCCTGCCTTCCCAACGCATGCCCGTCGGCATAAACCCCCGCCCGACTCGCGGCAAGACTGCGCGCCCGAAAAAGCGGATAATTACACCAAAGCGGACTTCCCTCCGCGCGCGCCGCGCCGCAAACTTTCCCACCCATGAACTTCTTCGACGTCCTCGTTTCCTCCATCCAAGACCCGCAAGCCGGCACGCAAAAATCCGACCTCGAGGGTCTCCTCGGCGCCCTCCTTGGAGGCGCACCTGCCGCCGCGCAACCATCCGCCCGCCAAGTCCCGCCCCAAGCCGCCGAAGGCCTCGCCGGCACGATCGGCAGCGTCCTCAAGCCCGCCCTGCGCGAAGCCGGACAACGCGGCGGCATCGAAGGCATCGACGCCTTGCTCGGTTCGCTCAAACAAAACGCCAACTCCCCGCAAGCCCTCGAGCGCACCCTCGGTCATGACCGCATGGAGCAAATGGTCAACAAAGCGCAGCAAAAAAGCGGACTCCCCGCCGATGCCATCATGAGCATGTTGCCCGTCATTCTTCCCGCCATCATCAGCCTGCTCCAATCCGGCGCCCGCAGCGGCGGAGCGCCGTCCGCGCAGACTGGCGCCACGGCCGGCGATCCGCTCGCGGGCCTCGTCTCCAATCCGCTGCTCAAAGGTTTCCTCGATTCCGACGGCGACGGCGATGTCGACATGCAAGACCTCGTCCGCCTCGGTTCGAAATTTTTGCAATAGCGCGCGCCGCACGCCCGGCGCATGGTGACCGTTCTCACCATGCGCACTTTGTTGGCCCCGTTGCGATCGCCGGTTTACCGGTTCCTCTGGATTGCTTCGGTCGTGTCGAACCTCGGCACGCTCATGCAAGCGGTGGCCGTGGCGTGGGTCATGACCTCGCTCACCGCCTCACCGCTCGTCGTGTCCCTCGTGCCGGTGGCCACACTCGCGCCGGTTTTTCTTTTCGGTCTGGCCGGCGGCACCTTGGCCGACACCGTGGACCGCCGTGCCTTCCTCATCGGCACGCAACTTTGGATGATGCTCTGCGCCGCCGGCATGGGACTGCTTGTGTGGTCCGGCCAAGCCACACCCGCCACTTTACTCGTCCTCACCTTCGCCCTCGGCACCGGCGCCGCCCTCAACCTCCCCGCGTGGCAATCCTTGGTGCAGGACCTTGTTCCGCGCGAACGCGTCGCCTCCGCCGTCGCGCTCAATTCGATCAGCTTCAACACCGGCCGCGTGCTCGGACCGGTCAGCGGCGGACTGCTCGTCGGCACCATCGGTGCGGCGCCAGTCTTCTTCATCAACGCTGCGTCCTTCCTCGGCACCGTTCTCGTCCTTTGCTTTTGGAAAGGCATCGCCCCGGCCGCACGGCTTGACGGCTTTTGGCGTTCCATCTTCGGCGGACTGCGCCACGCGCGCGACGCCGCCCACTTGCATTCACCTTTCGCTCGTCTGTCCTCCTTCGCCTTCGGAGCCAGCGCCCCGCTCGCTCTCCTGCCGCTGCTCGCCCGCGAGAACCTCGGACTCGGCGCCGCCGAATACGGCAGCCTGCTTGGTATTTTCGGCATCGGTTCGCTGCTTGGCGGCGCGGCCTCGCCTTGGTTGCGCCGCTTGGTCGGTCCGTCGAGAACCGTCAGCTCCTCCGCACTCGTGGCCGGAATCGCCCTCGGTTTGCTCGGCAGCGCTCCGAATTTCCTTCTCGCCGCCCTCGCACTCCTCCTCGGCGGATTCGCCTGGGTGTCCAGCATGGTCAACCTCAACGTTGCCGTGCAGACGTCGGTCCCCGCCGAATTCCGCGGACGCATCATCGCCATCCACCTCACCGTCCTGCAGGGCAGCTTCGCCCTCGGTTCCTTGGTCGCCGGGCTCGTCGCCAAATGGACCGGCATTCCCGCCACGCTCTGGATCTTCGGCGCCGGCCTCGCCCTCGTTGCGCTAGCCACCTTCCGCCACGTCCTCCCCGAGCACGCGGTGGAACAGCCAAGCTAATCCACCCGCAAGCGGATCACTTCCTCGGTTCCCGGCAAAGGCTTCGGCGCATTCGGTCCGAAGAAATGCACATGGGTCAGTTCCATCCCCGTGTGGTGCGCGGCCTGCATCGTCCAGAGCAGAAACAAACACGCCGCCACCGCAACCAGACGCGCGAGCAAAGACACACCCGGAATCAAATTGCTGAAAAACACCGCCGCCGCGGCGACCGCCGCGATCCAAGAGGCCACGAGCA
>CAYQMP010000267.1:0-3266 GCA_964418615.1 uncultured Chthoniobacter sp.
GGAACTGGGCCTGGAGATCAGCAAGCGCTTCAAGAAGTTTCCCATCCTTATTTCACTGGAGTCGATTCCGGAACTCCGGTGCCTGGAGAAAAAGAAGGATCGTTGGCGCATCGGCAGCGCGGTCACACTCACGCGGTTAGGGGACGCGATCGCCAAGGATTTTCCCATGTGGGCGAAGATGCTGTGGGTGTTCGGCTCCCGCCAGGTCCGCAACCGCGCCACGATCGGCGGTAATCTGGCGACCGCTTCGCCGATCGGGGATTCCGCGCCTGTGCTCCTTGCGCTCGACGCTGAAATCGTGCTGGTCTCGCCGCGTGGAAAGCGGACGGTGCCGGTGGCGGACTTCTTCACGGGCTACCGGAAGACGGCCATGGAGCCCGATGAAATCCTGCTCGAGGTTTTGGTCGACGCAGCCAAACCTTCGAAGGGTGCGACGCGCAAGCGCGAGTGGTTCAAGGTTTCCAAACGCCGCGAGATGGACATCAGCACCGTCTCAGCGGCGTTCGGCGTCCAAACGGACAAACACGGGGTAGTAAGCGACGCGCGCTTGGCGTTCGGCGGCGTCGCGGCCACCCCGGTGCGGGCGCGCAAAACCGAGCAATTTCTCGTCGGCAAAGCCTGGAATGAGGAGTCGTTGCAAGGCGCGTGCGAGGTTCTGGGCAGGGAGTTCAAGCCGATCAGCGATGCGCGGGGCAGTGCCGGCTACCGCGCTGCGCTCATTGTCAGCCTGCTGGAAAAATTTTACCGCGATCCAGTCTGGCAAGAGGACCGGACACCGCTGCCGGAGCCCGTTGTCCCGGCGGACCGTCCGCTCCCGCACGAGAGCGGACACAAGCATGTCAACGGGGAAGCGGTTTACACCGACGACATTGCCTTGCGCAGCGGGCGGGCCCTGGAGGTTTGGCCGGTGCACTCGCCCCATGCCCACGCCGCAATCAAGAAGCGCGATGTGTCCGCCGCACGCAAAATGCCGGGAATTCACGCGGTGCTCACGGCGGAGGATGTGCCCGGACTCAATGACGTCGGAGCGGTGCGTAAGGACGAAGAATTGCTGGCCGACAAGGTGGTCCAGTTCCACGGGCATATCATGGCAGTCGTCGTCGGGGAGACGGCTGACCAATGCCGTGCTGCCGCGGAGAAAATCAAAGTCGACTACGAACGTCTGGAGCCGATCCTGACCATCGAGCAGGGCATCGCGAAAAAGAGTTTTCACAGCGAACCGAACTTCATGCGGCGCGGCGACGTCGATGCTGCGCTGGCCAACGCCCCGCATGTCATGCAGGGAGACTTTTCCTTTGGCGGACAGGAGCATTTTTATCTCGAGATGCAGGCGGCTTATGCCGAGCCGGGCGAGGACGGCACGATAAACATCACCAGCTCCACGCAACATCCGACCGAAGTGCAACACGGTGTTGCCCATGTGCTCGGGATCCCGTCGAACAAAGTCGTCGTGACCGTCCCGCGCATGGGCGGCGGATTCGGCGGCAAAGAAACGCAGGCCGCCACTCCCGCGGCACTGGCCGCACTGGCCGCAAAGGTCACGGGACGTCCGGCCCGCATGCGCTTCAATCGCGACCAAGACATGATGCTGACCGGAAAACGGCATCCGTTTCTGGCCAAGTTCACTGTGGGCTACGACGACGACGGCAAACTGCTCGCCCTCAAATCCGCGCACTACTCCAACGGCGGCTGGGCTCTGGATTTATCCATGCCGGTGACCGACCGGGCGATGTTCCATACCGACAATTGCTACTACATCCCGAACGTCGAATTGCGCGGCCAAGTCGTGAAAACCAATCTCGCTTCGAACACCGCCTTCCGCGGCTTTGGCGGTCCGCAGGGCATGCTGATCATCGAGGAAATCATCGATCGCATCGCGCGTCAGTTGGGTCTGCCGCCAGAGGTCGTCCGTGAGCGCAATCTCTACCACGGCAGCGGCGAAACAAATACGACCCATTACGGGCAGGAAATCGAAGACAACCGTATCGGGCAGGTTTGGCACGATTTGAAAAATTCGTCCGACATCTCCGCCCGCCGGGCCGAGATCGTGGCGTGGAATGCCTCGAGCCCGCACCGCAAGCGCGGCTTGGCCATCACGCCGGTCAAGTTCGGCATTTCCTTCACCAACACCATGCTCAACCAAGCGGGAGCGCTCGTGCTCGTCTACACGGACGGCTCCGCCCAAGTGAATCACGGCGGCACCGAGATGGGACAGGGGATCAACACCAACATCACGGCGATTGCCGCCCGGGCCCTCGGGATCGAGCCCGCGAAAATCCGTGTGATGTCCACCGCGACGGACAAAGTCCCGAATACGTCGGCCACGGCCGCCTCCAGCGGGACGGACATGAACGGCATGGCGGTAAAAGACGCGTGCGATCAGATCATCGCGCGACTGCGCCCGGTAGCCGCGGAAATGCTATCCTCAAAGCGAGGCCACACATGCGGGGCCAACGACGTCGAGTTCAGCGGTGGTCGCGTTTATCACGTCAATCATCATTCGGAATCCCTGTCCTTTGCCGAAGTGGCGCAGAAGGCTTGGATGCAGCGCGTCAGCATGGCGGCCACGGGTTACTACCGCACACCCGAGATCCACTGGGATCGGAACGCCGGCCGTGGTCATCCTTTCTACTATTTCGCCATCGGAGCCGCGGTGAGCGAGGTGGAAGTCGATGGATTCACCGGGGAGATGCACGTGCGTCGCGTCGACATACTTCATGACTGCGGCAATTCGATCAACGAGGGGGTCAACCGCGGCCAGATCGAAGGCGGCTTTGTGCAAGGCATGGGATGGCTGACCGCCGAGGAGCTGGTCTGGGACGGCGAGGGCAAGCTGCTCACCCATTCACCGGACACCTACAAAATCCCCGCGGTCGGCGACATGCCGCGGGACTTCCGCGTGCGCATCTTGGAAGACGCTCCGAATCCGAAAAACACCATTGGCCGCAGCAAAGCGGTCGGCGAACCCCCCTTCATGCTGGCCATCTCCGTGCGCGAAGCGATCCGCGAGGCCGTCGCGGCCTTCGGACCGGGTGGACGCCAGGTTCGCCTCGCATCACCGGCCACGGGGGAAGCCATTTTCCACGCGATCCGCGAGCAGCGGATGCCCGCCACCGCAAATGTTGCCGCCGAACCGCCCTCGCGCGGCGTCTTGGTCTGACCGGCGGCCCCGCTACCGGGTGCTGCTTTGGTTTTGGATGGTAGGGACGGCTGGCCTCAGCCGTCCGCATCCTTTGTTTGCTTGGCGTGCGGGCGGCTGAGGCCAG
>CAYQMP010000268.1:0-3266 GCA_964418615.1 uncultured Chthoniobacter sp.
AGCCGAAAAAATCGGCACCCGAGCCGGTCGCCCCAGTTGCTCCTGCGGCGGAGCCTACCGCCGAGACCGAACCCGAACTGACCGAGGACGGAAAGAAGATCATCAACATCAAGCCGCCCATCGTGGTCAAAGACCTCGCCGCGGCTCTCGGCATCAAGCCTTTCGTGGTCATCAAAGACCTGATGGAGGCGAACATTTTCGCCAACCTCAACCAGACCATCGAACCCGCCGTGGCCGCGCAGGTCTGCGAGAAGCACGGCTGCGTTTTCGAAAAGGAAAAGCGGCAAGCGGGCGCCGGCGTGCACAAAGCGGAGCCTGTGGTCGCCCCGCCTTCCGAGCCCGAAGTCGAGGTGACCAAGGAAGAGCTCGAGCCGCGTCCGCCGGTCATCACTTTCATGGGCCACGTCGACCACGGCAAAACCTCGCTCATGGACTTCGTCCGCAAGTCACGCGTCGCTGCGGGCGAGGCCGGAGGCATCACTCAGCACATCGGGGCGTATTCCGTCGAGCACGGCGGACACATGATCACCTTTCTCGATACCCCGGGCCACGCCGCCTTCACCGCGATGCGGGCGCGAGGGGCGAACGTCACCGACATTGTCGTCCTTGTCGTCGCCGCGGACGACGGAATCATGCCGCAGACCGAGGAGGCAATCAGCCATGCCAAGGCCGCGGGCGTGACCATTATCGTCGCGGTCAACAAGACCGATCTGCCAACCGCCAATGTCGACCGCGTGAAGCAGCAACTTCAGGAGCACGATCTCGTGCCGGAAGATTGGGGTGGTTCGACCATCGTCTGTCCGGTCTCCGCGACCAAAGGCACCGGCGTCGACCATTTGCTCGAAATGATGGCCCTCCAGGCCGAGGTGCTCGAACTCAAGGCCAGCCCGAAAGTCCCGGCCCGCGCCACCATCATCGAGGCCGAGATGGAACCGGGCCGCGGCCCGACCGCGACGGTCATTGTCAAGATGGGCACGCTCAAAGTCGGACAGCCCTTCCTCTGCGGTTTGCAGTGGGGAAAAATCAAATCGCTGATCAACGATCTGGGCAAGCCGGTCAAGGAAGTCGGCCCCGGTATGCCGGTGAAGATCCTCGGCTTCGACGGATTGCCCAAGGCGGGCGACGAGCTGATGGTCATGGACTCGGAACGCGCCGCGCGCACTTTGAGCGAAGAGCGGCAGGAAGATCAGCGCCAGCAGAAGCTTGCCGCCCCGCAGCGCGCCACCTTGGAAAGCCTTTTCGACAACCTCGCTGCCGACCAACGCAAGGCACTGCGTGTCGTGCTCAAAGCCGATGTGCAGGGATCTCTCGAGGCGCTTTTGCAGGCGCTCGGCGAGATCAAGGCGAAGCAGATCGACCTCGAAGTCATCCACGCCGCGGTCGGACCGATCAGCGAATCGGACATCCTGCTGGCCACCGCCTCGGATGCCATTGTCGTTGGCTTCGGGGTCAAGACCGAGAACAGCGCGGCCACCGCGGCCAAGCGCGAGGGCGTGCAGATCAAACTTTACTCGATCATCTACGAGCTGATCGACCAGATCAAAGAAGCCATGGCCGGTCTCCTCGAGCCGGAGGTGCGCGAAAACGTCATCGGCCATGCCGAAGTCCGGCAGGTTTTCGATCTGACCAAGGGCATGGTTGCCGGTTGCATGGTGACCGACGGACGCATCCTCCGCACCGCGCGGGCCCGCGTCCTGCGCCGCAAGCAGCCGATCTACGACGGCGGCATCTCGACCCTGCGCCGGTTCAAAGACGACGTCAAAGAGGTGCGCAACGGATTCGAATGCGGTATCAAGCTCGGCGATTACGACGAATACGAAGTCGGGGACATCATCGAGGCCTACACCCTCGAGAAGGTCGCGCAGAAACTTGAGTAGGGGTGGCGGCGGCCGGGATTTTTTCCGCCTCGCTCCTCGACTCCCAACGCTCCATTGACGTCATGAAACACCGTCTGGCCCGGGTCGCTGAAATCCTCAAACGCGAATTGAGCACGATCATCCTGCGCGAAGTGCCGTCCGACGGCGCCCTCATTACGGTCAACGCGGTCGACGTTTCCCCCGATCTGCGCAATGCCACGGTCCACGTCGGGATTCTTGGCACGGCCGCCCAGCAGCGTCAGGCGCTCGAGCGCCTTGAACACCACCGCGCCGTGCTGCAGGCCGAGACGGCCAAACGTGTGGTCCTCAAATTCACCCCCCACTTGCGCTTCCGCCTGGACGAATCGATCGAACGCGGCTCGCGCGTCCTTGATATCCTCGACGAACTCGACACCGACGGGGAGGCGTCCGCCGAATGAGCCAGGGACTCGAAGCAACTTTCGGACAGATCAAGCACACCCTCGATGCGGCCACCCGTATCGCCGTGGCCAGCCACGTCCGCCCGGACGCTGACGCCTATGGTTCGGCCATCGCCATGGCTTTGCATCTCAAGGCGCAGGGCAAGGACGTCACGGTATGGAACGAGGAGGGGATGACCGAGAAGTTCCGCTATCTGCCGGAGAGCACATTGGTCGAGTTCCCGCCGGAGCATGAGAAGCGGGATTTCGACGTGTTTCTTGCCCTCGATACCTCGACCAAGGAACGTCTCGGCCGCGTGCTCAAGGCGACCGGCAACGTCACGACGTGGATCAACATCGACCACCACGTGAGCAACCACCGCTACGGCGACCTCAATTACATCGACGACACCGCGCCGGCCACCGGGCAGATTCTTTACGATTATTTCCTCGAGACCGGGGCGGAGATCACGCCGGCCATCGCGGAGAACCTTTACGCGGCCATTTCCACCGACACCGGCTCTTTCCAATACGACAAGACCTCGCCGCACACCTTCCGCCTCGCCGCGGATCTGGTCGACAAGGGCGTCAATGTACCCGAGCTGTCGCGCAAAATGTACGACAGCTACCCGCGCCGCCGTCTTGAATTGCTCAAGGCGCTGCTCAATTCGGCGCGCTTCGACTGCGACGACCGCGTGGCCAGCTTCAGTCTTTCTCTCGACACCGCGGAGAAGCTGGCCGTGCTGCCGGAGGACAACGAGGGGCTGATCGATCATCTCCGTGCGGTGGAAGGAGTGCAGGTCGCCGTCTTTTTCGAGCAACTGCCCGAGAACAAAGTCCGGGTCAGCATGCGGTCGAAAGAACCGCGCTTTGACGTCTGCAAAATTTGCGGCCTTTTCGGTGGAGGTGGCCATGCCATGGCCGCGGGGGCGCGTCTGCCCGGGCCGCTGGAAGCCGCGGAGGAGAAAGTTTTGGAAGCCATTTGCCATGA
>CAYQMP010000269.1:0-3259 GCA_964418615.1 uncultured Chthoniobacter sp.
AAGGCGCGAAGGGCGGTTCGGCTCGCCTTCCGGACGAAACCGACCGAAGCCCAAGCGGAGGCGGTCCGGTCCATGGGTGGCGAGCAATCCGGACAAAATAGCGGCGTCGCGGGCATAGCGTGTGGACTGGGAGGGAAGGCCGAGTTTTTCGCGGAGGCTGTCGGGAAGAAAGGCGTCCTCGCTCATTCCGGACGGCAGGGCGCCCTCGCGACATCCGGCCAGACAGAGAACGGGTGCCGCAAGCCAGGGTGCCTCGAGCCATCCGTGGATTTCGACCGCATTTTCCGGTGCCGGGGAAAACACGCGGCGCGATGAAAGAAGACCGCGATGCAATGCTTCCCGCCACTCCGGGGAAAGAGCGTCGAGCAGGGGCGAGGTGTTCGCTTCCTCCAGAGCATCGACCAGGGCCTCGAGTTCGGCGGCGGATTGAGGGACGACTGCTTCGTCGTCTTGGTAAAGGGCGGAGAGCAGGGTTGCGCCCCGCAGGTCCTTCTTCGCGAGTTTGTCGAGCGCGGCAATGAAGCGCCGGAGCAGTTGCGCCTCGGGATTGTCGGATTTGTCGACGCGAGACCATTCGCGGGCGTCATCGATCGTCTGGCAAAGTTTTTCGGCGATGAGAAGATCGCAAGCCGCAGCCGCATCGGCGCCGACGATCTCCGTGCCGGCAACCAGCAAGTCGAGGAAGCGCGGCAACTGCAGGAGCGGGCGCAAGGTGCGGAGACGTCCGGTGAGGCGGAAATCATCCCACGCCGCCACGGCGCTAGCCGCTTCGCTTTGGCGCAGCGGTCGTCCCTCGGGCAAGTAGGGCACGGCGCCCCGGCGAGACACTTCGGCTTCGAGAGCCGCAGTGGATTCGGGTGCGGCCGAAACGAGGGCAAAACCTTCTTGTCCATGCTGTGCCGCGAATTCGACGAGCGCCGACGCCTCGGATGCGGTGTCATTTTCCACGACGAGGACTTCTTCGGGAATCTGCACCGGATGGGTGGGCCACCATTCGGTGTCCGGTCGTCCCCAGCGATCGGTCGGGGCAGCATTGACGCCAACCGGTGCGCAGAGGACGTGCGTGGAAATTCCTTTGCCCTCCAGTTTTTCGAGCCAAGTGGTAACGACCAGAGGGATGTCGGGGACGGCGGCGATAACTATTCGTGCGATGTTCGGGGGCGGTTCCGCGCTACCAGCTTGCGCGATGCGCACGGAGTTCGGGTCCGGTCGGCCTGACACGCGGAGGAGTTTGTCATAGTCCTGATGGAGTCCGGAAAATTCCGTCCAACGCGCCGAATCGGAGGGGCAGAGATCGCCCATTCGCAGGTCTGCCGGCGACAAACCCGCTTCGGCCAGAGTGTCGCAGACCCCGACCAGACGCGTGGCTACACCGATCCAGTCTTCGGGGGCGGAGAGTTTGACCGCGGGGGGAACAAGCGCGGCGAATTTGCCGCGTGGGGTTTGCCGCAGGACCGTCACCCAAGCGGCGAGTCGCTCGATGGTGGTGGCGGTTTCCATGGTTTCCGGCAGCAGCGTTTGCATCGGCATCCGGAAAAGCGGCGAGAGGAGGCCGCCTGATTGCTTGGCCAATTCAACGCGGATGGCGCGGGCTGCTCCGGCCGTCGGGACAATGAGCATGGTATCGGAAAGGTCGACCGGGCGGGTTTCGCGTCCGGCCAGCAAAAATGCGGCCACTTGGGAAGCGAGGGAGGCTTTGGCAGAGAGGAAGACGGGCGGACTCAAGGGGTCCAGTGTGCACCCGACGGCGGCTGGCGACGAGTCTGGAGGCTGTCATAGCCTCGACCACTACCAAGAGCCGCGCAAAGTCGGGGTGAGTCCCTGAACCCGCGCGGCGGCGGGTGTGGTGGAGGAGTAACCGGGGCGTTTTGAGGCAGGTGGATCGCGATGTCCCCATCGCGATAACCTAATCGGAAATCGCGCCGGGACGGCGCGATCCACCTTTCCCTCTGTTCGTGGCCATAACTTTCGAGTTACTGGGGAGGGCAAAGAAAATGATGTCCTTTGACAAAGGCGCAAAAGGGTCGAGGGTTCAACCATCGCTCCCCGGAATACATCGTCGGCTTCGGTCCGACCGATGAAGGTCGCCGCTTTGTTCGCGCGGGCTTTCGGGCTTCTCGTGTTTTGCCTTGGTAGCGCTTGGGCCGGAAGTCCGCGCATCGTTCCGGAAACGGAAGTCTCCTGGGAGTTGCGGGAGAACAACAGCTACACGGTGCAATGGTCCCCTCCTCCGGGCGACGGACCTTGGCAGGATCTGGAAACCGGCACGGGACTCGAGGGCAAGGCCTATGATCCGGCAGGGGGCACGCGGGTTTACCGGGTGATGGAAACCGTCCCGGCATCCGGAGGGACGCCGGTGACAGTGAATCTGCTCGAGGGTAGCAATCCCGGCTTCGAATCCGGGGCGGACGGCTGGACGCTCGGGGCGACGCAAACGGTCATTACCTCGGACGTGCGGAGCGGCGGGTCTGCGTTGCGTAACGCGATCCGCGAGATCGCGACCGGGGCCTTGCTGGTCAAAAACGTGTCCGGGGTTCAAGCGGGGGAAACATACACCTTTTCCTTTTGGGCCAAGCAAATCGAGGCGGGTCCGTCCTACGTGCAGCATTACAAAGTGGAATGGGTCGGCGGGGACAATGGCGTGACGGTGGCCACGGGGAGCTGGGTGGATTTTCGCGGGGGCGATGGCGGGTGGTCGCAGACCGTTTCACCGCCGCTCACCGCGCCGGAGGGCACGGTCGGCGCGAAGTTGGTTTTCTACTTCGCCACGGGGGCGGTGGCCGGGGCAACGGGTGAGGTGCTCTTGGACGACGCCTCGTTCGCTTACGAAGCCGCGACGGCACCGGCCAGTGCGGGCGAGACGCGGGAGATTGCGCCGACGACCCGGTCGATGATGCGCATCGAGTGGCCTTCGATCGCCGGCCTCGATTACCGGGTGGAGGAGAGCCGCGGGGACAACTTGGGCGGATGGGAGGATGTTTCGGGTCCGCTGGCCGGCGATGGCGGAACGATCTCCTATCGTGTCCCCGCCGACGGCTCGCGCGGATTTTACCGGATCAAGCGTCCATTGCTCAGCCCTGCTTCGCCGCCCAACGTCCGTCTGGTGACGACCGGAATCGCCGGGACGATCAGTCTGGCTTGGGATGCATCCACCTCGCCGGGAGTCACCGGCTATCGCGTGCTCTACGGATTGTCGCCGGAGAACCTGGACCGCTCGGTCGAGGTGGATCTTTCCGGGTCGGTGACCCTGGGCGATTTG
>CAYQMP010000270.1:0-3254 GCA_964418615.1 uncultured Chthoniobacter sp.
GAGCAGCGCGGCGCCGGGGCGAAGGAGTTTTCCGAGCGGGATGAGGTCATTCTCGTCGCCTCCGGTGCCGTGGAGGAGAAGGAGGGTGGGGGAAGTGCCGGGCTGGAAGAGGTGGATCATGGAGTAAAAGGAGGTAGGGACGAGCGGCCCGCTCGTCCGTCCTCTTATCCAGCGGGCAAGCGAGCCGCTTGCCCCTACCTTCCAATCAGGCGGCGGGGGCGGATTTGGCGGTGGGTTCTTGCTGCAACTCGGCGAGGATTTTTTGCACCGCGGCTTCGGCCGACACACCGTGTTGGGCGCGGAGGATGTCGACTTTGCCGTGGTCGATGAATTTGTCCGGCCAGCCGATGCGGACAACGGGTGTGGTGATGCGGGCGTCGGCCAAGGCTTCCATCACGGCGGCGCCGTAACCGTTGTGCAGGACGTGGTCTTCGAAGGTGCAGACCACTTCGGCCGCGCGGGCGAAGAATTCGAGCGCTTGGGTGTCGAGCGGTTTGATCCAGCGCGCATTGATCACCGCGGCGTCGATGCCCTGCGCGGCGAGCAGGTCGGCGGTTCTTTCGGCCATCTCGACCATGTTGCCCAGGCCGAGGAGAAGCACGCGGCGTCCGTGGCGGAGGACCTCGCTTTGTCCGATCTCGAGCAATTGCGGATGCTCCTTGGGCTTGGCCCCGGTGCCGGCGCCGCGCGGGTAGCGGATGGCGATGGGGCCCTGACGGTAATTGGCCATGGTCCAGAGCATGTCGGCGAACTCCTCTTCGTCCTTGGGCTGCATGAAGACGAAATTCGGGATGTGGCGGAGGTAGCCGATGTCGAAAAGCCCGTGGTGGGTCGGACCGTCGTCGCCGCTCAGACCGGCGCGGTCCATGCAGAGGGCCACGTTGAGGTTCTGCAGGGCGATGTCATGGATGATCATGTCATAAGCGCGCTGCATGAACGTGCTGTAGATGGTGAGGAACGGCTTGTAACCCTGCGTGGCCAGTCCGGAGGCGAAGAGCGCGGCGTGTTCCTCGGCGATTCCGACATCGTGGTAGCGGTCGGGGTGGCGCTTCTCGAAAATGCTCAGTCCGGTGCCGCCGGCCATGGCCGCGGTGATGGCGACGATGCGGTTGTTGTGGTCGGCGAAGTCGGACAACTTCGTCCCGAGGATCTGCGAATAGGTCGGCGTGGCGGCGGGCTCGGTTTCGCCGGTGTCGGGCTTGAATTTGCCGAGGCCGTGGAACTTGTCCGGCTGCTGCATGGCCGGCGGGTAGCCTTTGCCCTTGGTGGTCAGAATGTGGAGAAGGACGGGCTCGTTCTGCGTCTTGAGGAATTCGAAGGTGCGCTCGAGCAGGGCGGTGTCGTGTCCGTCGATCGGCCCGTAGTAGCGGAAGCCGAGGTCCTCGAAGATGACGCTGGGCAGGAGCATGTGCTTGACCCCGGTCTCGACTTTGTGGGCCCAGGCGAGCGCGCCTTTGCCGGCCACCGTCTCGATGAACCTGGCGGCCTGCTCGTGCAGGTGGGCGTAGGCGGGGTTGGTCGTGATTTTGCTCAGGTAACTGGCCACCGCGCCGACGTTTTTCGAGATGGACCATTCGTTGTCGTTGAGCACGACGATGAAGCGCTTGGTCGTCTCGGCCACGTTGTTGAGGGCCTCGAAGCTGACCCCGCAGGTGAAGGCGGCGTCGCCGGCCACGACGACGACGTGTTCGTCGGAGCCGCGCAAGTCGCGCGCGGCGGCCATGCCAAGGCCTGCTGAGAGGGCCGTGCCGGCGTGGCCCGCGCCGTAGCAGTCGTGTTCGCTTTCGGTGCGGAGAAGGAAGCCGTTGAGTCCGCCATGCTGGCGAATGGTGTCGAGGCCGGTGCGGCGGCCGGTGAGCATTTTGTGCACGTAGCCTTGGTGGCTGACGTCGAAGAGGATTTTGTCCTTCGGCGAATCGAAGGCGCGGTGCAGGGCCATGGTCAACTCGACCACGCCGAGGTTGGGCCCGAGGTGACCGCCGGTCTTGGAGACGGCGCGGATCAGCTCGTCGCGGATCTCCTGGGCGAGGAGGGGCAGGTCGCTTTCCGGCACGGCGCGGACATCGGCCGGACTGTCGATGCCGGACAAGATGGACGTCTCAAGCCTCTTCGCCGTCATCGAACTCCTCCAAGGTCACGTTGCCGTCCGCTTTCTGCGCGATGAGGCGCACCTTCTGTTCGGCTGCTTCGAGTTTTTCCCCGCAGAAGCGGGCCAGGGCCACGCCTTCCTCGTAGCGGGCGAGCATTTCCTCGAGGGGAAGTTTGTCCTCCTCCAGCTTGGCCACGATGGCGTCGAGGCGCGCCATGGCGTCCTCGAACGATTGGGGTTCGTCGTCTTTTTTACGGGCGGGCATGGGCTATTCGCGCGGGGTCCAGCGGTCGCGGTTGGAATAAAAAACGCACTCGTTGTCGATGGGCAGCGGGGTGAAAAACTGGAGCGGGAATCCTGTCAGGTCGGCAGTGCGCATGATGAAAGTGGCCCATTGCTGGTATTCGCCCTTGGCGATCTGGGAAAGCCACGGGCGGTTGCCGGACACCGGGGTAAGGTAGAGCCCGTTGACCGGTCCGCCCAGATATTTGTAGTCGTGGATGGTGACGAACTGTTCGATGGTGGCGGGCAGGAGGAGCGAGAGGCGTCCGCCATACCACGCGGTGGCCCAAGGCATGTCGCTGCAGAGCACCTCGTCGGGGTCCATCCAATTGGCCACGGTGTTGATGAAGGCCGGGATGTAGGGCGGCCATTGCACCCGCTGGGGTGGCGCGGTGAGCAGGTTGATCGCCATGGGCAGGGCGGTGATGGCGAAGACGACGGTGAGAAACACGGCACGCGCGGCGGGCAGGCGCAGGTCGATGCGGTTCCACAGGACCATGAGGAAGGCGATGCCGTAGGCGCTGAAGACCGGGAGGAAAAGCATGTGCAGTTGGTTGGCCGAGACCGCGCCGCGCGGGGCGAAGAAGGCCATGCCGAGTGAGGCGAAAAGCCACATGAGCACGAGGGCCCAGCGGAGCAGGTTGGTTTCGCGGCGTTTGAAGACGTGGAGCAGCGAGAAGAAGAACGCCGCGGCGGCCACGCCGTAGCCGAAGTAGGCGAAGAGGTTCTCGAACTGCCCGGTGAGTCCGCCGCGCAATTTGGCCCGCACCGCGCCGAACGCGGTAAGGTCGGGCTGCAAGGTGCTCATGAAGGACAACTCGCTGCCGGCCGTGCCGTCGAGGATGGCGAAAATACCCAGCCCGAGCGGGTTGCCGCAGACCAG
>CAYQMP010000271.1:0-3243 GCA_964418615.1 uncultured Chthoniobacter sp.
TCTACCGGCCGGAATACGCGCAGGAGGCCGAGAAATGAGTGCCATCCGTGCAGAGATCAGGGGGCATGGGCGTCCCGCCCGTGATGACCGGACAACACGGGCGGGACGCCCGTGCCTCCTGGAGACGAAGGAAGGAGGCGCTGCCAACTTATGACCGCCTTTATCATCCGCCGCCTGCTCATTTCGGTCGTGTTGCTGTTTTTCATCAGCCTGATTTCCTTTTTCATCATCACGCTGACGCCCGGTAGTCCGTATCCGTGGGGCGAGCTGAACCCGAAAGTTTCCGAGGACGTGAAGCGCGTCTTTCGCGAGAAGTTCCACCTCGATCGTCCGCTCCACGAGCAATACGGCTTCATCATGCGCGACCTTTTCACGGGTGAGTTGCGCAGCATCAAAGACGAACGGCCCGTCCTGCAAAAAATCGGCGAGCGCCTTCCGGCCACCTTGGTCCTCAATCTCGGCGCGCTGGCGCTCTCGTTGAGTTTCGGTCTGCTCCTCGGGGTCTACGGTGCGCGTCATGCGGGGCGTCCGCCGGATGTGATCACGAGCATTCTCGCCTTTGTCTTCATCGCCCTGCCCGGATTCTGGGTCTCGTATCTGCTGGCCATCGGGCTGGTCAACTACGCGGCAGTGCCCATTCTCGGCACGCACACCATCGGAGTGACCTTCGCCAACGGACTGGAGGTCTTTCTCGACCGCTGGTGGCACGTCATGTTGCCGGCCTCCATTCTCGCCATCGGCGGTATTGCGGTGCAGTCGCGGTTCATCCGCGCCAGCATGATCGAAACTTTGCGCGAGGATTACATCCGCACGGCGCGGGCCAAGGGACTCGACGAGAACACGGTGTTTTATCGCCATGCATTGCGCAATTCGATCCGGCCTCTCATCACCGGCATCGGCATGCTCCTGCCCGCTTTGATCGGCGGGGCGGTCATCATCGAAAACATTTTCGCCTACCCCGGGATGGGGCGCTTGGGCTACGAGGCGGTGCTGGAGCGCGACTATCCCACGCTGGTGGCACTGAACTTTGTCACCGCCGCGCTCGTCCTGCTGGGCAACCTGCTGGCCGACGTGCTTTACGCGGTGGTCGATCCGAGGGTGCGGCTGGAATGATCACGACGACGCCAGAACCACTCGAGGCCGCCGCAGCCAGTCCGGCGGCGCGCGCCCTGCGCCGTTTCCGGGCGAACAAGATCGGCCTCTTCGCCCTCGGTATGGTCTGCCTGCTCGGACTCGTCTCGCTGGCCTTCTTCATCCTCGACCAGCTGGGCATCCCGTGGCCGATGGACCCGAATGCGACCAATCTCGAGCGCAAGCTGCTCCCGCCGAATTCCATCAACTGGCTCGGCACGGACAACCTCGGACGCGATGTCTTCAGCCGCCTGCTCAACGGCGCTTACATTTCGCTCACCGTCGGTTTCGTCGCTGTTTTCGTTTCGCTCTTCATCGGCGTGACCGTCGGTGCGGTGGCCGGTTATTTCGGCAAATGGGTCGACAACCTGATCATGCGCATCGTCGATGCCATCATGTGCTTCCCGACTTTTTTCCTCATCCTCACGGCGGTGGCGTTGGTCGGTCCGAGCATTTTCAACATCATCGTGGTCATCGGTCTGGTCAGCTGGACCGGCACGGCACGTCTGGTGCGGGCGGAATTTCTCACGTTGCGTGAGTCGGCTTACGTGCAGGCCGCGCGGGCTCTCGGTCAGCGGGGTCCGAAAATCATTTTCCGTCACATCCTGCCCAACGCGGCGGCGCCGATTCTGGTCACGGCGGTTCTCGGCGTGCCCGAGGCCATCCTCGCCGAAGCCGGGCTGAGTTTCCTCGGTTTCGGCGTGCAACCGCCGCAGGCCACGTGGGGCAACATCATTGCCGACGGAAAAACCTACATTCTCGACGCTTGGTGGCTCATCTTGTTCCCCGGGCTTGCCATTCTCATCGCCGCGTTGTCGTTTTACCTGACCGGGGACGCGCTGCGGCAGGCGGTCGAGACCCGGTCGGAAAGACAATGAGCCAACCCATCCTCCAAGTCCGCGATCTCTGCATCGATTTCGTCCTCGAAGACCGCACCATCGAGGCGGTGAAGGGGGCGTCCTTCGAACTGGCCTCCGGCGAAACGCTGGCCATCGTCGGTGAGAGCGGCAGCGGCAAGAGCGTGACCGCACTGGCTCTGACCCGGTTGCTGCCCGTGCCCCCGGCGGAGATCAAGCGGGGCGAAATTCTTTTTCAAGGCGAGAACGTCATGACAATGGACGCCGCGCAGTTGCGCAAGCTGCGGGGCGGCAAGATCGCTTACATTTTCCAGGAACCGAGCACGTCCCTGAATCCGGTCTACACGGTGCGCAGTCAGATCGGGGAGGCCATCCGCCTGCATCGGCCGGACGTGACCGATGTCGATGCCGAAATCGTGCGGTGGCTTGACGCCGTGGGCATTGTCGATCCGGCGGCGCGGATGCACGACTATCCGCACCAATTGAGCGGCGGCATGCAGCAGCGCGTGATGATCGCCATGGCCCTGGCCTGTCAGCCCGACGTGCTCGTCGCCGACGAACCGACCACCGCGCTCGACGTGACCATCCAAGCGCAGATCATGGAACTGCTCGGCTCGCTGAAGGAACGCTTCGGCATGTCGGTCATTTTGATCACGCACAACTTCGGCATCGTCTCCGGCTTCGCTTCGCGCGTGCTCGTCATGTATCGCGGCAAAATCGTCGAGCAGGGGCCGACGGAAGAAATCCTGCGTCATCCGAAGCACGCTTACACGCGCGCCCTCATCGACTGCATCCCGCGCCTCGGGTCAAAGGAAAAGCGTCTCAAGACGATCGATCACGCGGCGATTGCGGCGTCCTGAGCGCCGACCATGGGCAAGCACGACAAAATCGCCGCGCGGGTGGCGGGGATGGCAGTGCGCGGGGGTTATCACCCCTGCTACCTCGAGTATTTCCGGCTGTTCAATGCGCAGGAGTATTACGCGGCGCATGACGTCCTCGAGCACATCTGGCTCGGATCGGAGGGTGAGCGGTATCTTTTTTACAAAGCGCTGATCCAGTTTGCCGGCGGTTATGTGCACTTGCAGCATCATCACCGCGAGCCTGCACACCGGATCCACGGACGTCGGTTGCGTCCGGCGGCGCGCTTGTTCCGGCGGTCGGCGGAGTTGCTCGGGGAGTTGTCGGATGATTACGAGGGGTTGGTGATTACGGAGGTCGTCAGCATGGCGTTGGCGACGGCGGGGGAGTTGGAGGC
>CAYQMP010000272.1:0-3226 GCA_964418615.1 uncultured Chthoniobacter sp.
CTCGTCACCGGCGGTGCAGGTTTCATCGGTTCACATGTGGTCGAGCACCACTTGAACCGGGGGGACGAGGTGGTTGCTGTCGACGATCTGAGCACCGGAAGCCGGGCCAATCTGGAGGAATTCCAAAACAACCCCCGTTTCCGTTTCGTCCATGCCGACATCATGGACTGGGAAGGCTTGGCCGGCGCGGTGCACGTGGCCGATCGCGTCTACCATCTGGCCGCAGTGGTCGGCATGTTCCGCGTGCTGCGAGAACCGGTCCGGGTGACCGAGGTCAACGTCTGCGCCACCGAGCACCTCCTCTCCACCATTGCCGCCGCTCCGCGTCATCCGCAGGTGGTCATCGCTTCGAGTTCCTCCGTCTACAGCCACACCCACAGCCGCGACCTGCGCGAGGACGACGAATTGGTCTACCTGCCGAAGCAAGGCGGACTCACAGGTTACGCCCTAAGCAAACTGACCAATGAAATCCAAGCCATGGCCTACCGGCAGGAGCACGGGTTGCAGGTGACCATCCCGCGGCTCTTCAACGCGGTCGGGCCCCGCCAGACCGGCAACTACGGATTCGTCCTCCCCCGCTTCATCAAACAGGCCTTGGCCGGCGAACCGCTCACCGTCTTCGGCGACGGCACCCAGACCCGCTCCTTCTGCGATGTGCGCGACACCGTGGCGGCGATCGAACTCCTCGCCGGCAACCCGCAGGCCGCGGGCCAGCCGGTCAATGTGGGCAACGAACGCGAGACGCGCATCCTTGATCTGGCGCGGCTGGTCATCGAGCGCGCGCAGAGTTCCTCCACCATCGAATTCGTCCCCTTCGACCGAGCCTACGGGGCAGACTTCGACCAGATCACCCAGCGCCATCCGGTGGAAGAACGCTTGCACTCGCTGACCGGGTTCCATCCGCGCTGGACCCTCGAGCAAACCATCGACGACCTGCTGGAACGGGCCCGCGGGGCGGCGCAAAGGAGGGCGGCGTGAAGAAGGGAGCCGCCATTTTCTTCGCCGCAGCTGCGCTGGGCACTGCACCGCTCGCTGCGCAAGACCAAGATCCCGCAGTCCTTCTCAACCAGGAAATGGTGCTCGAGCAAGGCATCGAGGTGCGCGAGGAGAAGCCGTTCAAACGCTGGACGATTGTTCCGCTCTACACCTTCACCGCGTTCAACGACGGCCGCGAATCGTGGCAGGAGGAATACGTGGAAGTTCTCTTCCAGCCTCACCGCTACCTCATCCTCGGCGCGGCGATCGACATCCGGCAGCGCCCGCCGTCCGGAACCGATATCCTCTACAGCGGCCTCGCCTCCTGGTATGCGACCAAATACTTGGAGCTGCACGCCAAGCTGACCTTCTGCGCGGAACCGAACTTCTCCCCCAACCAGATTTACGAGGGCGGCTTCGAATACCAGATCGCGCCCCGGCTGCTCCTGCTTTTCGACTACGGGCAATACAACTTCTCCAGCGTGGACCCGCTCGGCACGGGCTCCATTCAGCAAATCAAACCGGGATTCTCCTGGTGGTTCACCGACGACATTTTCCTCACCTTCCGCTACGCGCACGGCTGGGCCTTCAACGAGGACAACTACAACTACTACTCCGGCACGCTGAATTTCTGGAACATGCCGGGAGGGGGACGCCTCTCCGTCGGCCTGGCCTACGGCACCGATCCCGACCTCGATTTCGGAACCGGGGAAAAAAGCCTCTCCAACGCATGGATCGGCTCCCTGTTCTACCAGCAGCCCATCACCGAGGATCTCTCCCTCATCGCCGGCGTGCAATACGTCTACCGGCTCCGGGAGAACAACGCGGGCGAGCTTTACCAACAATGGTCTCCGACCGTCGGACTCTCATGGAAATTCTAGGACCAACTTTCCTGCAGGCCGCACTCGACGTGGCCCTCGCCCTCACAGCGATGAGCGCTCTTGTCCTTGCCGTCATCGTCTTCGTCCGGCTCTCCGCACAGACCGAAACCCGCCGGGCGGAAGACTTCCGCCGCGAGACCGAGCCTCTCGTGACGGCCTACCTTGCCGGCCGGGAGCAGCCGGGGCCGGTCGCCGCCGCCCTGCAGCGCGATCCCGTGCACGGCCTGCTTTTGCTCATGGAAATTTCCGACCGGCTCGCGCCGCAGGAGCGCGCGCCGCTCTCCGCCCTCTTCACCGCGCTCCCGCTCCGCGAGAAGGAGGCCGCCGCCTTGCAACACCGCAATTGGCAACGCCGCCTGCAGGCCGCCGAGCGCCTCGGCTACCTCGGCGATGGCGTTTCCGTTCCGGCTTTGCTCGATGCCTTGCAGGATCCGATGCTCCCGGTGCGCTTCGCCGCCGCGCGCTCGCTCGCCGCCCTCGGCGAAACGCGCGCCATTCCGCAGATCGTCCTTGCCTTCGACATGCCCGGCGAGATGAACCAGCGGCGTGTCGCCGAAATGCTGCATGGCTTCGGCCAAGCCGCGGTCGAACCCCTGCTCCAAGTGCTGGCCAACGTCCATGGCACCTACTCCGACAACGCCATCGATGTGGCTGCCCGCGTCCTCGGCATGCTCCGCGCCCCCGAAGCGGTCGAGCCTCTCACCGAGCTGCTCGGATGGTCCGACTTCCGCGTGCGCCTCAACGCCGTGCGCGCCCTCGGGCAGATCGGCGACCACGGCACGGCCGACGCCATTGCCCGCATGACCAACGATCCGGCTTGGGAAGTCCGCAACGTGGCCATGCAGGCTCTCGGCCGGCTGAGCGCCGAACGCCACATCGCCTCACTCACCTCCGGACTCCGCGACCGTTCGTGGTGGGTCCGCTTTTCCGCCGCCCAAGCCCTCTGGCAGCTGGGTGATGCCGGACGCAAGGCGCTGACCGCGGCCATGACCGGCGACGCGGACCGCTTCGCCCGCGATATGAGCCGGCAAATTCTCGAGGAACACGGGGCCATCGCGGCCCGGGAGGCACAAGCATGATGACCATCGTCCACTATCTACTCTGGGGCATCCTGATTTACTTCGTCGCCCTGCATCTCATCTACCTGTTGCTCGTCTTTCTCGGTGCCGCGCAGATCCGGCGCTACCAAGGCGGCATCACCTTCGCCGAATTCGACCGTATCGCCAAATCGGAGCTGTCCATGCCGGTCTCGGTCATCATCCCGGCCCACAACGAGGAAGCGATCATCGTCAACACGGTGGAAAATGCCCTCAAGCTCAACTACCCTCAGCACGAGGTCATCGTGGTCGACGACGGCTCGACCGACGGCA
>CAYQMP010000273.1:0-3218 GCA_964418615.1 uncultured Chthoniobacter sp.
AGCCGGCAGACCGAGGGCTCATCCACGGCCAAGACAATTTCGTCTCCCGCCACAGTCTCTCCCCCAACCAAGCGCGCACCGCAAACGCGGTCTGCTTGGAAAACAAGTTCTTCGACTCGTGCACCGTAAAGCACCGACTCCCGCGGCAAGCGGGAGGCCAGCTGCTCGGCAATTCCGCCGATGCCCCGTGCCGGCAACAAGGCGCGTCCGGTGATGAAACGTCTCAGGTAACCAAGAAACAAAGCGGCACTGGTTCCCAGTTCGGGATCGAGCAAGACCCCGCCGAAAAACGGACGCGCGAAGCGGACGAAGAATTGCTCGCTGAATCCATACTGCCGCAAGAGCGCCTCCGTGGAGAGATGGCCCGCGCCATTGCCTCCGGACAAAGACCGGAGAGCCAAGCGCACCAAGCGCAGTTGATCACCGAAGCCAAGAACATCCCCCCTCAGGGCATCGAACCCTGCGAGTGGCCGACGCAAAGGATTTTCCAAAGCTCGCGGACGGCCTCGGCCGACAAACATTGCGCCCGCGCGGAAACGTCCCCCTCCCAAGGCGGCAAGGTCGAGATGCCGCCGTGCCGCCGGATAAGAGTCGAGCAGGACTTGGAACCCCCGATCGAGAACAAAGCCATCGTCGGTGCGGTCGGAGACCACGCGCCCGCCGGGCCGCGACGCCGCCTCCAGCAACACGAAGGGCCTCCCCGCCTCGGCCAGCACCTTGGAGCAAGTCAGTCCTGCCAATCCTGCGCCAACAACAATGGTCATCTTGTTGTCAATACTTCGGCCCCGCGCGGTGAACAAATTTTTCTGGCACCATTAATGCTCCCATCTAACTTCAATCCTTCAACATGCACCAGATTGCCCCACTCACGTTCGAGAAAGAAATCATCGACGAATTGAAATACACCATGGCCCGCGACCAAGTCACCGCGTCGCGCCGCGAGTGGTGGATCGCCACCTCCATGGCCATCCAACGGCTCCTCATCGACCGCATGATGAAGACGCTCGCCGTCCACAACGAGAAGAACGTCCGCCGCGTCTACTACCTCTCCATGGAGTTCCTCATGGGGCGTCTTTTTGCCAACAACATGATCGCCGCCGGCGTCTTCAACGAGGTGAGCGAGGCTCTGGAAAATCTCGGGCACCCGCTGGAGGAGACGCGTGACGAGGAATACGACATGGCTCTCGGCAACGGCGGCCTCGGGCGCCTCGCCGCCTGCTTCCTCGATTCCCTCGCCACCCTCGACCTCCCCGCGGTGGGTTACGGCATCCATTACCAATACGGCCTCTTCAAGCAGGAGTTCCGCGACGGTTACCAGGTCGAACTGCCCGATGCGTGGATCCAATACGGCTCCCCGTGGGAAATCATCCGGCCCCAGCACCAGCAGGAGATCCCCGTCTACGGCCACGTCGAGACCGTCGACGACGGTCATGGCAAGACGCGCTCGGTCTGGGTCGACTTCCGCAAGATCATCGGCGTTCCTTATGACATTCCGATCCCGGGCTTCGGCACCGAGACGGTCAACTTCCTCCGCCTTTGGGAGTCCAAAGCCCCCGAGGAGTTCGACTTCGAAGCCTTCAACCGCGGCGGTTACGAGGAAGCGGTCCGCCAGAAGAACATGGCGGAGACGATCAGCAAGGTCCTTTATCCGAACGACAACACCGAGGCCGGCAAGGAGCTCCGCCTTCTCCAGCAATACTTTTTCACCGCCTGCTCGCTGCGCGACATCATCCGGCGCTTCCAGAAAGACAACTCCGACTGGACCAAGTTCCCCGAGAAGGTCGCCATTCAGCTCAACGACACCCACCCGGCGATCAGCATCCCCGAACTGCAGCGTCTGCTCGTCGACGACTACGGGCTGTCTTGGGACGAGGCCTGGTCGATCGTCACCCGCACTTTCGCCTACACCAACCACACCCTCCTGCCCGAAGCCCTCGAGAAGTGGAGCGTCAGCCTTTTCCGCAAGGTCCTGCCGCGCCACCTGCAGATCATTTTCGAGATCAACAAGCACTTCCTCGACGAAGTCGAAGCGAAGTGGCCCGGCGACGTGGAAAAGAAGCGTGCGCTTTCGCTCATCGAAGAAGGGCACGACCAGATGATCCGCATGGGCAATTTGAGCGTGGTCGGCAGTCACTCGGTCAACGGCGTGGCCGCTCTCCACACCAAGCTGGTCAAAAGCGACCTCTTCCCCGAATTCGAGGAACTCTATCCAGGCCGAATCAACAACAAGACCAACGGCATCACGCCGCGCCGTTGGCTGGTCGCCTGCAATCCACGCTTGTCCGACCTGATCACCCGCACGATCGGCGGCGGCTGGGAGCGCAACCTCGACCTGCTGCGCAAACTCGAGCCCTACGCCGACGACGCATCCTTCCGCGAAGAATTCATGGCGGTCAAGCACGCCAACAAAGAGAAGCTGGCCAAGCGCATCCTCGAGGAATGCGGCGTCGAAGTGGATCCGTCGGCCATGTTCGACGTGCAGATCAAGCGCCTCCACGAATACAAGCGCCAGCATCTCAACCTCCTCCACATCCTCTGGCTCTACCGCCGCCTGCTCAAGGACCCCAACCTCGATGTCCCGCCGCGGGTTTTCATTTTCGCCGCCAAAGCCGCACCCGGCTACCACACGGCGAAACTCATCATCAAAGCGATCAACGCCGTCGGAGCCAAAATCAACGCCGACGCCCGGATCAAAGGCAAAATCAAAGTCGCCTTCATGCCCAACTACCGCGTCTCGCTCGCCCAGCGCATCGTCCCGGCGGCCGATCTCTCGGAGCAGATTTCCACGGCGGGCAAAGAAGCCTCCGGCACCGGCAACATGAAGCTGGCCCTCAACGGCGCGATCACCATCGGCACGCTCGACGGCGCCAATGTGGAAATCCGCGAGGAAGTCGGCGACGACAATATCTTCATCTTCGGCAACACCGTCGAGGAAGTGACCAAGCTCGTGGCCGACGGATACGACCCGCAGAAGTTTTACGAGGCCGATGCGGAACTCGCCGCCATCATCGACTGGCTCGGCACGGACTTCTTCACTCCGGGCGAAGGCGCCAACGTCCTCGCCCCTTTGCGCGACAACCTCCTCTACCACGACCCCTTCCTCTGTCTGGCCGACTTCAAGTCCTACTGCGAAACGCAAGAGAAGGTCTCCGAGGCGTTCAAGGACAAGCCGCGCTGGGGCAAGATGGCCGTGCTCAACACCGCCCGCGTCGGCAAGT
>CAYQMP010000274.1:0-1826 GCA_964418615.1 uncultured Chthoniobacter sp.
TGGGCGTAGAGTTTGTCCTGCAGAGCGGACAGCGCCTGCACGCCTTGGGCCAGCGCTTCCTTGGCCCGGTCCTTGTCTTTGCGGTCGAACTTCAACGTGTTGCCGGGATCATGGTCCTTGAGGCGGAAATTTTTCCCGGAGGTGACGCGGAACGGGGCGGCCAGATCGCGGGCGCGTTTGACGAGTTTGTCGGCTTTCATGGGATCACTGTGCGGAGAAGAGCAGGCGTGTCATATAGGCGAGCACGAAGACGCCGAGGGCGACGATGAGGATGCCCAGACGCATTGCGTTGCGGGGATCGTAGGTGATGACCTGTTCGGAAGAAATTTTCCGCGAGGTGACGGCGAACCGCCACGTGGCGACGGCCAGGGTGACCACGCCGACGAAGACCAAGGCCAGCCCCGCCTCGCGTCCGCCATGGCTGATATGGTGCACCTTTTCCGTGCCGAGCGTCTTGACAAGGGTGTGGAGGAAGATGTCGAAGCGTTCGAGGACGAAGCCGAAAGCAATGATGGCGATGCCCGTGCGCAACCACGCCAGATACGTGCGCTCGTTGGCCGCGTGGTCGTTGAATTGCTTGATCATGGGGGGGAGGGTCATGTTGCGCCACACGGGCGTCGCGGCTCAATGGCAAAGCCGGCAAAAAATCCGCCCCGTGCGGTTGACCCGCCCGTCTGGTGCCCTAAACTTGGCTTTTCATCATGAAAACGTCACACCCCAACTCAAGCGAAGTTCACTCAGTTACCAACCGCGTCTGGGCCGTTCTCGGTTGCGCCGCCTTGCTGGCCGGCGCCTCCGTATCCCACGCCGAAGAAGCCGCGGCCGGGACACCTGCCGAGGCCAAACCGACCGCCGGCGAACTGGCGACCAAAACCGGCCAAGACGCCACCGGCACCGTGACCGGAACGGCGGAAAAAGCCGGCGGCACCGTGATGGATGCCGGTAAAGGAATCCTCAACACCGCGAAGACCGCCGTCCAAGGCGTCGGCAACACGGCCAAAGCGGCCGGTGAAACTGCGGTCAACACGGGCAAAGCTCTGATCAACAAGAACCCCGCCGAAGGCGTGGGCAATGCCGCCAAAGCGCTCGGCACCGGCGTGGTCGACACCACCGGCGCCGCGGTCGGCACCGTGGCCGACACGACCAAAGAAGCGGTCGGCACCACCGCGGGAGCCGTGGGGGGAACCGTCGGCACAGCCGCCACGGCCGTCGAAGGCACCGCCAAGACCGGCATGGACGCCGCCCACACCACCGGCGCCGCCGTGCGCGACGGTGCTTCGGCTGCGAAGGACGCCGTGACTGGCCAGAAATCCGCCGAATAACCCGCGCGGAAAATCGCAACTCCGAAAGGCTCCCGGCAACGGGAGCCTTTCTTTATGCCCGCGGGAGAAATTCCACCGCCCGCATGCCGAGCCAGACCGCGCCGATGCAGACGAGCACGCTGGAGAGCGCGTAAGCGGCAGCGACGAGAATTTCGCCGCGCCGCAGGAGATAGACTGTTTCCAGTCCGAAAGCGGAGAAGGTGGTGAACCCGCCGAGCAGACCCGTGAGCAGGAGCAGGCGCATCATCGGAGTGAACCAGTCGAGCCGCTCGGCCGCTCCGGAGAGCAGACCGATGAGCAGGCAACCGAGCACATTGACCGCAAAGGTGCTCCACGGGAATCGGGCGGCGATGGTGTGGTGGAGCAGCCAACCGCCGAGCAGATAACGAGCGACGGCGCCGGCGAATCCACCGAGACCGACGGCGAGGATGTTGGCGGCTTGGCTCAAGGTGGGCCGAGCGTAAGCGGAGGTGCCATGGGAGCCAAGGGGGAGTTCTTGTGGCC
>CAYQMP010000274.1:1926-3217 GCA_964418615.1 uncultured Chthoniobacter sp.
TGCCGATTTCCGCGGGTGAGGCGCAGAGCGAACCAAAGCAGGATGCCGCAGACAAAAAAGACCGAGGGGAGCCATGGCAGGGACATGGCAAAAATCGAGTTCTCGCCGGCCTCGGGATGAGCGCCACGCAGATGTGCCGTGAGTTGCGCGAAAAGGATGCCGGCTATGGCGTAGCCGAGATTGAAGGCCACACCGCGGAAGCTCAGCACGGTGGCGCGGACGTGGGATTCGGTCCAGAGGTTGAGGTAGTTCGAGGTGAAAAACTGCAACATGGACATGGAGATGCCGAGCGGGACGACCACCCATGCGCCCCAATAGGGCCAGGCCATGGCGGTGCCGGTGAGGCCGACAAGAACCAGCGCGGCGACGATGGTGTAGTTGGCCACCACGCCCAAGCCGGAGGTCATGCGTTTGGCCACCGGTGCAACGGCGAAGCCGAGCAAGGCGAGAGCGGAGCCGAGCATGCCATTGACGAAGGGCGGAAGCTCGATGAGGCGGTAGTAGTTGCTGGCAAAGGTGAGGAAGATGCGCACGAAGCTGTCGATGAGCAGCGCGGCAACCATGAGAAAAAGAATGCGGCGCGAGGTAAAGACGTGGACGGCACCTTCGATCACATTCTGCCAAGCGCGGCCGATGGCGTGGCGTCCGGCGGGGGCGTGGGTCGGGGGTTCGCGGAAATTGAGCGCAACCAGCAGGCAGAGGACCGAGGTGACGAGCGTGGCATAGACCGGCCAGCGCACCGTGGCTTCGGCGGTGGGCGTCCATCCGGTCCAGGCGAGGAGCGAGGCCATCAGGCTTTGGTCGAAGAGCGCGGCGCCGCTGACCATGGCGATGAAAAACCCGCCGGATTTCCAGCGCATGAGCGATTCGAGCACACGGGGCCAGGTGGTTTTGCGGTCGGCTTCGGGCAGCGAGTCGTAGGCGAGCGCTTCATCGGCCCCGCTGGCGCAGGCTTCGGCCGCGCCGCTGAGGACGCGGTTGAGCACGAGGAGCCAGAACATCCATGCCCCGCGCGGCGCGAAGGCGAAGACGACCATTTCCGCCACCATGAGCACGGCGGCGAGGACGACGACGCGCTTGCGTCCGATGACATCGGCCAGCGCACCGGAGGGGATTTCCAGCACGATGATGACCACGGCCCAGATGACATTGAGCAGGGCGTATTGCTCGAGGGTGAGGCCGAGATCGAGGAAAAGGACGCCGATGACGGGGTAATAGAACCGCGCGTGGAAAAGGACGCGGAAGGCGACGAAGAGGGGGAGGTTGCGGCGGAGGGAGGCGGACACGGGAA
>CAYQMP010000275.1:0-3200 GCA_964418615.1 uncultured Chthoniobacter sp.
ACGGTGCGAAGAAGGATGCTCACGTCAAGGCCAAGCGACCAGTTGTCGATGTATTGCACGTCGAGCTTCACCCATTCATTGAAATCCTTGACGATATTGCGTCCGCTGATTTGCCAGAGGCATGTCAGGCCGGGCTTCATGCTCAGGCGACGGCGGTGGGCTGTCAGTTCGAAATTATCCACCTCGTAGAGAGGCAGCGGACGCGGACCGACGAGGCTCATCTGTCCGAGGAGGACATTAAAGAGCTGGGGAAACTCGTCGAGGCTTGTCCTCCGTAGCCACGCCCCGAATGGCGTGATGCGCGGGTCTTTCTCGATCTTGAAGACCGGACCGCTCATCTGGTTGTAGGCCATCAATTCGTCGCGCTCCATCTCCGCCCCGGTGCGCATGGAGCGAAATTTGTACATGGTGAATGGCCTGCCGTGGCGCCCGGCGCGCTGCTGTTTGAAAATGACCGGACCGGGCGAGGTGAGTTTGATGGCCAGCGCGATCACCAGGAAGAAGGGTGCGAGGGCGAGCAGGGCCGCGAAGGCGATGACGCGGTCCATGACATTTTTGACCAGCATGGCCCAGGAAAGTTCCGGGGTGACGCGGAAGACGAGCATGGGTGTGGGGCCCAAGGCGTCGTAAGTCGGCCGGGCGATGGAGGCGCGGAAAAAGTCGGCGGCGACCCACGCCTCGACGCCTTCCGTCTCGCAGGCCGCGATGGCTTCCTGCATGCGTCCCGAATTGTGGCTGTCGAACGCGAGGATGACGCGGCCGACGCTGTGGCGGTGCATGGCGTCGACCAGCGTCTCGGTGTCGTCTTTCTCCATGTCGATGCGTTCGGCGATATTGATTTCGAGGCGCTGGACCGGGGAGAGGTCTGCGACAAGTTCGTCCATGCGCTGCGGTGTTCCCGCGAGAATGATGCTTTCGCCGTGGGCTCCCCGCCGCAGACGGCGGAGGTAGAAATCGCGGTAGATGGCCTCGCGAACCAACAGGCCCAAGGGCGCGAACACCATGAAGAGAAGAAAAGCGGAGCGGCTGGGGATGCCGAGTTTGAGGAAAACCACGCAGGCACCGAGGATCAACCCGAGCCAAGCGCCGGCGTAGGCGATTTGGCGCAGGGAGCGCTGCACGGATTTTTCCAGCGGGTATTGGTAAAATCCCTGCATCTCGAGCAGGAGCGGACCGAAAAGCGCCACGACGAGGAAGAGCCACAAGAAACCTTCCAGCGGGGGAATCTCCGGCAAGACATCGAAGTCGATGATCTGGTAGCGCCGCAGCGCGTAGCCCAGATACAAGGCGAGCGCGAGGATCAGACCGTCGGCGATCTGGTTGAGCTGGAGCGAAATTTCCTGTTTGCGTGAGATCATGCGGGCGGCTTCCCGACCAGTTCCGCATGGTCGAAAAGCACCGAAGGTGCAATATATGCAGAACAGCTCCATGAACCCGAAAAAAAATCGGCGCCCCCAAGCCCGCCTTGTCGTGGCCACCGCCCACACCGCCGCCGGCTTGCGTCAGGCCACCAAGCTGGGGCCCGGGGATGTCGGTTTCGTCGAAGTGAGGCTGGATGCACTCGGTTCGGATCGTCGACGGCTGCATGCCGCCCTGCCTTCCATCCGTCCGCGGATCCTGCTTACCGCCCGCCACCCGGGCGAGGGAGGTGCCGGGGGGGTTTCCGCCGGCCTAAGGCGCGAGCTTTTGCAGGAATTTTTGTTCGTGGCAGATGCCGTCGATGTCGAACTGCGCTCCGCCTCCTCGATGCAGCCTCTTTTCGAGGCCGCGCAACGTGGAGGGACAACGACCGTTGTCTCCTTTCACAACTTCGCCCGCACGCCGGGACTGCCGCGGCTCCGTGACATCGTGCGCCGCAGCAGCCGCGCCGGCGCGGACATCGTGAAAATCGCCACGCAGCTGCGCAGTGCTGGAGACCTCGCCTCCCTGCTTCTCCTGCAGAGCTCGGCCAAGGTCCCGCTGGCCACCATGGGCATGGGGCCCTTGGGCAAAGTTTCGCGATTGGTTCTCGCGGCGGCGGGTTCGCGGTTGAACTATGGCTACCTCGACAAGCCGCAGGTCAGCGGACAATGGCCCGCTCTGGAACTGGTCGATCGTTTGGGAGAAATTATGACATGAATACATGGAGCGATACCGCGCAAGCGGGTGAATTGAGCGCCGAGCAAATCGGCGAGGTGACGCGTTGGTTGCTCGACGAGTCCGTGCTGGCGGAAGACAAGGCCGATTTTCTCGGAGCGTTCCACCAGCGCGGAGAGAGGCCGGCGGAAATCGTGGCTTTGGCCGAGACCATTCTCGGGCACGCCGTGCCTTTCGAAGTGCCCGCCGATCTGCGTCCCATCCTCGACGTGTGCGGCACGGGTGGCGACAAACTCGGGCTGTTCAATATTTCCACCGCGGTGATGTTCGTCTCCGCCGGCGCCGGGGCACGGCTGGTCAAGCATGGCAACCGCGGCATCACCTCGAAAAGCGGCGGAGCCGACGTGCTCGAGGCCCTCGGAATTCCCGTCGATCTCCCGATGCCGCGCCTGCGCGATATGCTGGGAGAGGCGGGCGCCGTGTTCCTCTTTGCCCCATGCTTCCATCCTGCGTTCAAAGCCGTGGCTCCGGCCCGCAAACTTCTCGCCGAACGCGGTCAGGCATCGGTCTTCAATATGCTGGGCCCGCTGCTTAATCCGGCGCGGCCCGAGGCACAGTTGACGGGCGTGTTCAGTGAAGACCTCGTGTCACTCTACGCCGACGTGCTCCCGGGCCTCGGACGCCAACGAGCTTGGGTGGTGCATGGCAAAGCCGGCGAGGCCGGTGTCATGGACGAGATCTCCACGCTGGGACCGACCGTCGTGGCCAAGGTTTCCCCGCAAGGCGCCGTGCGGCAAACGTTGGATCGCGCAGAACTTGGCGTGCCGACGGCGGCATTGGAGGAATTGCGCGGTGGTGATGCCACCGAAAACGCACAGATTCTGCTCGACCTTCTCCGTGGTGAACGCCGCGGTGCCGCCCGGGACATTGTCGTGGTCAACTCTGCTGCAGCCATCATCGTGGCCGGACTGACCGAGGACTGGGCCGAGGCCATGGAACGTGCGGTGGACTCGATCGACAGCGGTGCCGCGGAGCGGATCTTGCAGCGCATGCGCCGGGTGGGCGCGAGCGCTTAAAGCTGTTCAGGATTTTCTGTGGCCGCGGCACGATCCGCCTTGCCAGAG
>CAYQMP010000276.1:0-3200 GCA_964418615.1 uncultured Chthoniobacter sp.
ATGGAGATCGTCCATGGCATGCTTGAGCAGCGCATGGCAGGACGGCGAGACCTGGCAAAACTCACGCATCTGGCGTGGCTTCATGCGGGCATTGACGGCGGGCTTCAAAGAATCCCCCAACCGCTCGGCCTGCCGGCGCCGCACCTTTTCCACCCGCGAGCGGATGGCGGCGGAGGATTCCTCGGCCGCGGTGGAGGTCAGCGCCTCGTATTCCACCGGCGGCGCTTCCACGTGGATGTCGATACGGTCAAGCAGCGGGCCCGAGACGCGCTGGCGGTAACGCTCGATCTGACCTTGGCTGCAGCGGCAGTCGCGCTTCGGGTGCCCGTAGAATCCGCAAGGGCACGGATTCATCGCGGCGACCAGCATGACGTCAGCCGGAAAAGTCATCGTCCCGGCCGCTCGCGAGATCACGGCACGTCCGTCTTCCAGCGGCTGACGCAGCACTTCCAGCGTGCCGCGTTTGAACTCCGGCAACTCGTCGAGGAAGAGCACGCCGTGGTGGGCCAAGCTCACCTCACCCGGCGACGGGTTGGTCGAGCCGCCGAGCAAACCGACATCGGAAATGGTGTGGTGCGGCGACCGGAAAGGGCGCACGGCAATGAAGTTATTCGCCCCGGCGAGCAGCCCGCAGACGCTGTGGATCTTGGTCGTCTCGATCGCCTCCTCGAGGGTGAGCGGCGGCATGATCGTGGGAATGCGCTTGGCCAGCATGCTCTTGCCCGCCCCGGGAGCGCCGAGGACCAGCAGATTGTGTCCTCCGGCCACGGCCACTTCGAAGGCGCGCTTCACACCCGCCTGCCCCTTCACATCGGCAAAATCGACCTCGAAATGCTGGTTGCGGTGGAACACGGCATCCAGGTCCGAAACCGTGGCGGGGATTTTCCGCTGACCCTCGAGGAACTCGAAGCACTCGCGCAGATTTTGCACGCCGTGCACGGACAACCCTTGCACCACGGAAGCCTCCGCGGCGTTTTCCGCCGGAACGATCAGCACCGGTTTGCCGCGGCGGCGGGCCTCCAGCGCAATGGGGAGAACGCCCTTGATCGGGCGGATCGCACCGGTCAGGGCCAGTTCCCCCGCGATGCAGCAGTCGGCCAAGCGCGGCATTTCCCGTCCTTGGACAATAGCCAGCATGCCCAGAGCGATGGGCAGGTCGAAACTCGGCCCCTCCTTTTTGATGTCGGCCGGCGCCAAGTTGATCGTGGTCCGTCCGCGCGGCCAGCGGTAACCGCTGTTGGCCATCGCAGTGGTGACGCGGTCCTTGCTTTCCTTCACCGCCGCATCGGGCAAGCCGACCACGATGATCTTTGGATCTCCGCTGCCTTCGTTGACCTCGATTTCCACCTCGAGGGCTTCGGCTCCGTGGAGGGCTGCGGAGTAAACCTTGGTCAACATGACAAAGTGTTTGTAGGGCGACTGGTAATGGGAGACCAGATCTTGTTGCTCTTTCCGAACGCCGCCCCTGTTATTTGCTTCTGGAGAGTTGGTCCGGTCTGTGCTTTGTTCAGACTTAGCCCCGCATGATTTCCCAAAGGGAAAAAGGCATCTACTTGAGCTTTTGCACGGCGCAAATCCTTCTTGCGCTGCTGCTTTTCGGCGTCTTCTACGTTGCCAACGACTTCTTCCGCAGCGGCTGGCTGCCCGCCCCGGCCGCTTACCTGCAAATTCTGACCGTCATGGTCGCGGCTTTGGTCATCGAAGCAGCCACCCGGCCTGACAGCCAGAGGGTCAATGCCGGACGCGCGCAACGCAAGCCGGCGATCAGCCTTTCCCGCCGCCAAAGCCTTTGGCTGGCCGCCGGATTGGGCGTCTTCATTGCTCTGACCCGCGACACGAGCATTTCCCGCCTGTTCCTTGTCGGACTCTCCGTGCTGTCCTTCCCGCTTTTCTACGTGACCAACCGTCACGGCCGGCACTGGCTGTTCAAAATTTTCCGTCACGGCAATCTGCGCCTGAAGCTGCGCACCGTGGTCATCGGGTCCGAGGAATGGTGCCGTTCGGTGCAGGACAAGATCGAGGGCTACCGCGAATTTTTCGATCCGCATCCGCCGCTCATCTGCGCCGCGAACGAACCCGTCGAGCAAATCATCGCCAAGGTCTCGGCCAGCCGCCCCGACCTGCTGGTCTTCCCCTCGCGCGAATTTCCCTACGAAACCGTGGCCCAGCTTCTGGCCCTCGGTGACCGGAGCGGATTTCGCTGCTGGATCCCCGTGGAAATGTCGCGGCGGCACGGGCGCCGCTTCGAGGTGCAGGACTTGGGTGGACTCTCCGTGCTCTCGCCCCCGACACTGCCCCTCGCCGTGACCTACAACCGTATGGTCAAACGCGTCTTCGATATCGCGGTGAGCGCGGTGATTATCCCGCCGATTGTTCTCCCACTCATGGGGATTGTCTGGGTGATCCAACGCTTCAGCTCCCCCGGCCCCCTCTTCTACCGGCAGCAGCGGGTCGGCGAAAACGGCAAGATTTTCGAGATCCTCAAGTTCCGCACCATGCATGTGGACAACGATGACGAAGCCCGGCAGGCCAGCCGGCACGACGACCGCATCTACCCCGGAGGCGGCTGGCTGCGCCGTCTCAGCGTGGACGAGTTTCCGCAGTTCATCAACGTTCTCCTCGGAGACATGAGCGTGGTCGGACCGCGTCCGCACATGGTGGCGCACGAGCGCGAGTTCGAGAAATTCCACGAACTCTACGGCAGCCGCCGCTATGTCAAACCGGGAGTCACCGGACTGGCCCAAGTGGAGGGCTACCGCGGCGAAGTCAAAGACGCCAAGGACGTCCGCGGCCGGGCGCGTTACGACCTCTTTTACGTCAAGCACTGGTGCATCGGGCTGGACTTCCGCCTCGCGCTGCAAACCCTCGGCGTCCTTTTCCACCCGCCGGCCAAGGCGTATTGAGCAACTGTGCGCCTTTTTGGGACCAACGTCCCCGAGCTTCCGGACCTCTGCAGGGTGGATCGCGCCGTCCCGGCGCGACATTTCACACTCGCTATCGCGATGGGGACATCGCGATCCACCCGCCTGAGGTAGGGACGAGCGGCCCGCTCGTCCGTTCTGGTTCAAACGGACACGGGAGCCGCGTGTCCCAACCTTTCCGGGATTGGCATCAAACTTCCTTGCGGAAGTATTCGATCGTTTTTTCGATCCCCTCTTCGAGCGGAACTTTGGGCTCCCAGCCGAGATATTTCTTGGCCA
>CAYQMP010000277.1:0-3192 GCA_964418615.1 uncultured Chthoniobacter sp.
GTGGAACACATGCTCGGACGGATCCGCTACCGCGTGCTTTATTTCCTTTCAGGTTCGGCTGGTGGACTCCTTCAAACGGCATTCGCCGTGCCGACCGCAGAATTGGTCGGTGCGTCCGGTGCGGTCTGCGGTGTCCTTCTTTCATTCACCACGGCGCATCCCGAGATGCCTTTGCGCGCCCTGCTTTTTTTCATTCTCCCCGTGAGCATGAAGGCGCGCACGCTCGGCTGGGGAATCATCATCGTCTCCCTGCTCTGCGCCGTGTTGCGCATCGTGCCGCAAATCGGTCACTTGGCCCATCTCGGCGGTGCGGTGACCGGAGCGCTGCTCACGCTTTGGTGGGCGCCGGTGCCGCGTCCGCGCTATTCGGCCAATGCCTCCGCGCGGACCGACGAGCTTCTGCGTCGCGTGATGGACGAGGGGATCGAGGGGCTCAGTCGGGAAGAGCGGAAGGCGCTCGCAAAGTTGGCGGACAAGCAACCGCGGCGCTGGTGAATCACTCCGCGAGAGGGAGAGTCAGACGCAGGCAGGTGGAGCAGGCGGCGGTTTTGTCGCTTTCCAATCGTCCACCGGCGCGTTGCACGATGAAGCGGACGACAGACAGACCGAAGCCGGACGGTGCGGTCTGACCGAAAGGGCGTCCGGTTTCGGCATCGAGACCGTCTTGCGGCAGACCGACTCCTTCATCGCAGAGGCGCAGAACATAGTGGTCACCTTCGGCGCGGCCTTCGACGGCGATGGCATCGCCGGGGCGGGAGGATTGGATGGCGTTGGCGAGGAGTTCGAGGATGACGGTTTCGAGGGGACGGTAGTCGAGGGCGGGGCGACCTTTGCCCAGAGCGACGCGCAGGTCGGCGGCGCGGCCGGCGGCGGCAGCGCGTTCGCGGCAAGCGGCATCGAGGCGGCGGCCCCAGTCTTTGCCGGGATCGCCGGAATCATCGCCGCCGAATTCGTCGCGAGCCGCCAACTCGGCTACCAAGTCGAGGCGGCGCATTTGCTCGGCGAGGCGGCGTCCGGTCGCGCCGATTTCCCCGAGTCCTTCGCGCAGGGAGTCCGCATCGGGGAGTCGTCCGGCTTCGAGTTCGGCGAGGAGGAAGGACGCGTAGCCGTTGAGGAGATCGACCGGACGGCGCAGGCGGGCGGGCATGCCGGCGATGATGCGCTCGCCCAATTCATGCAGGGCCGCGCGGTCTGCGGTGGAGTTCGGAGCATCCGGTCCGACGCGACGCCGGGATTCGTCGCGGCAGTTGCAGGTGATTTTTCCGTCCGGCAACAGGGTGAGCGTGACGCCGGCGAGAAACGACGACCCATCGCGGCGGCGACCGACCACTTGGCCGCGCCAGACTTTGTCGCGCGGGATGATCGGCAAGACGGTTTCTTCGAAATGGCGGACCCATTCGGGCGTGTAGAGCAGGCGCCAGCTTCTCCCCAGCAGCTCCTGCGGCTTTTCATAGCCATACATCTGGAGGTGCGCCTCGTTGATGTAGACGTAGTTGCCGTCGGGATCGGTCAGCGCGAAGCCTTCCTCCGAGTGATCCAAGGCCTGGGCGAGATCGGCAAGGCGAATGGGGAAATTGCGGTGCCGGTCGGGGGTCTTGGCGATTTTATCCGCCAATGTGCTCATGAATTACCGGAAACATGTCACACTTCCGCGACAAAGCAAATTTCAAGACCCGGTTCCCGCTGGTCGGAGCGGGAAGTCAGCCGGCACGGGCGCTTGGAATTCGAGCCGCTCGCCAGTCGTTGGGTGATCCACGGCGATTTTCCACGCGTGGAGCAATTGGCGTTCGAAATCGGCCCCGCCCCCGTAAACGCGGTCGCCGGCGATGGGGTGTCCGAGATGTTTGAGGTGCACGCGGATCTGATGGGTGCGGCCGGTTTTGGGTCGGCACTCGAGGAGAGAGAGATTTCCCTCGGACTGCAAAACCTTCCACGTGGTCTCCGCAGCGCGCGCTTCGGGGCGGCGGCTGATGGCCATGCGCTGACGGTGGACCGGATGGCGGGCGATGGCGCCGGCTACCACTCCGCTGGTCGCGCGGGGGCGTCCGCGCACCACGGCGAGGTAAGTTTTCTGCGCCGTGCGTTCGGCGAACTGTCGTGCCAGCGCGGCATGGGCGGCATCGTTTTTGGCCACGAGGATGCAGCCGCTGGTGTCTTTGTCCAAACGATGGACGATGCCCGGACGCAGCGGATGGCCGCCGTCCGACACGTCCGCGCAATGGTGCAGGATGGCGTTGACCAGCGTGCCTTGCCAATGGCCCGCGGCCGGATGGACGACGAGACCGGGTGGTTTGTTCAGGCAGAGCAAATCGTCGTCCTCATAAATGATCGCGAGCGGAATGTCCTCCGCGATGGCTTGCACCGGCGGTTCCGAGGCCGGTGGCGGCGCGGCTTCGATCAGATCGTTGGCCGCGACCGGATCGGCGGCGCGAGCGACGGCGCCGTTCAAACGCACCAGTCCCGCGGCGAGCGCTTTTTGCCAACGCGCGCGGCTGAACTCCGGCCATTGTTCCGCCAGCCAGCGGTCGAGGCGCGCGGCGCGTTGCGACGCGGTGCAGGTGAGTGGATTGTCCATGGCGGTCGGCGGAAACGCTGGACGTTCCCGCGGCTCCGCGCAAGGTTTGCCGCGTGGACGAGGAATCGCCCCCCCGGATTATCGACACGTGTCCCGCCTGCGGCGGAGCGATCGACGTGTCCGAGGAACTGCCCTTCGCGCAGATCTACTGTCCGCACTGCGGCGAGGGCATGCGCGCGCGGCGCATCTTCAACAATTTCGAACTGGTCGAACTGATCGGCGAGGGCGGGATGGGGTCCGTCTTCAAGGCCTACGACCACAACCTCGGCCGCATGGTCGCGCTCAAAGTGCTGCGCCGTGAAATGAGCGCCCGCGAAGACGAGCGGGCCAAGCTCGAACAGGAAGCGCGCATCACGGCCTCGGTCAACCATCCCCACGTTGTGCGCGTCTATTCCTTCGGCGAGGCGGACGGGCAATTCTACCTCGCCATGGAATTGGTCGAGAAAGGATCACTGGACGATTTGATGTCCGTGCAAACCCGCGTTTCCGAAGCGCAGGTCCTCGAAATCGGCGTGCAGATCGCCCAAGGGCTCGAGGCCGCGGCGGAGAAGGGGCTGATCCATCGCGATGTGAAGCCGGGCAATATTCTTTTCGCCGACGCGCACACCACAAAGATC
>CAYQMP010000278.1:0-3160 GCA_964418615.1 uncultured Chthoniobacter sp.
CGCGCAAATCCTCGAGTACGGTGAAAAGCTCGGCTCCGCGTCCGCGCGGCGCCTCGAAGCGCGCGGCGGCCAGAATGTTTCCGTCCTCGGCCACGGCAACGCTGGCTTGGGCCGACGAGGTATCGAAAGCGAGGACTTTCACGGTTCGATTTCGATGCTGCGTTGCCCGGCGGCAAGGTGGGCCAGTCGCACATGGGAGCATCGCGGCGGCAGGAGTTCGGGAAAACGGTCGGCCCACTCGACCACGACCATGCCGTGCGGGGCGTGAAGTTCGTCTTGTGCCGCCGACCAGATTTCCTCCGCTGACTTGGCCCGGTAGAGGTCCAGATGGAAAACGGGTCCGCGCGGGGTGGAGTATTCGTGGACGAGCGCGAACGTGGGGCTGGTCGCCTCCTGCGCGCCGCCCCATCCGGCGACGAGACCGCGGACGAAATGCGTTTTGCCTGCGCCCAGCTCGCCCTCGAGGGCGACGCACGAGCCCGGTCCGAGCCGGTCGGCGAGCGTGCGGCCGGCAGCCACCGTTTCGTCCGGAGATGTCGAGACAAGTCGCGTCATGGCACGGGTGTATAGCATCCGCCGGCGCATGCCGCCATTGCGCGCTTGCCTTTGAGGCGGTCGCTTTTGACCATGCGCGGTTCCTCGTCATGGAGTCCGCCCAACTCACTTTCCGCCGCAGGCTGGCCAGCACACTGCTCATGTGGGCGCTCGTTCTGGGCACGGTGCTGTCCGGCTACGAGCAGATGTTTTTCATCACCATCGCCGGCATCGGTCTGCTCGGCCTGTGGGAATACTACGAGATGCTCGACCGGCGGGGGGTGCCGAATTTCAAGCTGACCGCCCTGATCACCGCGGTCGTGTTTTTTGTCGGCAGCTTCTACACCTTCCGTTCCTACGGTCCGGACAAATCCTACGACTTCGAAATCGCGGTCTTGGTGGTTTTCCTGCTCGTCGTCTTCGGGCGGCAGATGTTCCGGCGCACCCGCGACCAGAATCCACTCGAGACGATGGCCTACACTTTGTTCGGGCTGCTTTGGGTCGTCTGGCTGTTCAATTTTCTGACCAAGATCGTCTACCTCGCTCCGCGCGGTCCGGACGGCGAGACCACGGGGCAATTCTACGTCCTCTACGTTTTGCTGGTGACCAAGTTCAGCGACATGGGTGCGTATTTGACCGGATCGCTTTTCGGACGCCACAAGCTCGTGCCGCATATCAGTCCGCACAAATCGTGGGAAGGTTTGTTCGGTGCGATCCTTTTCGCGGTCGGCGGCAGTTTCGGGCTTTGGTATCTCATTCCGGGCAAACTCTCCGTCTTCACGCCGACCGATTTGGCGGTGCTCGGCGTGCTGCTCGGGTTGGCCGCGGTGATCGGCGACCTTGCCGAGTCGATTGTCAAACGCAGTGCGGAGGCCAAAGATTCCGGCGGTCTGCTGCCCGGGATCGGCGGGGTGCTCGACTTGATCGACAGTGTGCTTTTCACCGCGCCGATCATGTTCTTCTACATGCGCCTCGTGCTGGGCTTGCCGCAGTCATGAGCGCGCCACGTCGCATCGTGTTGCTCGGTGCGACCGGCTCGATCGGTCGCAGTGCCTGCCGCGTGGCCAAGGATCTGCCCGACCGCGTGCAGATCGTCGGCATGTCGGGCTTCCGCAACATGCGTCAGCTGGCCGACGAGGCCAACGCCCTGCGGCCCGAGGCTTTGGCGGTTCCCGACGAAGCGGCCGCGGCGGAAATCAAGACTTTGCTGGCCTACGAACCGGCGCGCATTTTCGCCGGGCCGCAGTCACTCGAGCAACTCGCCGTTCTCGACGGCGCCGACATGGTGCTCGTGGCCATTGTCGGCACAGGCGGACTGCGCCCGACTCTGGCTGCCTTGAACGCAGGCAAGGACATCGCCTTGGCCAGCAAGGAAGTGTTGGTCATGGCCGGAGAGTTGGTCATGGATGCGGCGCGGCGCGGAGGTCGGCGCATCTTGCCGGTGGACAGCGAGCACAACGCCATTTTCCAGTGCCTCGAGGGTCATGACCTGCGCCACGTCAAACGTCTGATCCTCACCGCATCCGGCGGACCTTTCCGCACGTGGCCGGAGGACAAATTGCGCGCGGTGACCCGCGAGGAGGCGCTGCGTCATCCCACGTGGCGGATGGGCGAGAAGATCACCATCGATTCCGCCACGCTCTTCAACAAGGGGCTCGAAATGATCGAAGCCCGCTGGCTCTTCGGTCTCGGCATCGGGAGCATCGATGTGGTCATCCACCCGCAGAGCATCGTGCATTCGATGGTCGAATTCGTCGACGGATCGGTGCTGGCCCAGATGAGCCATTCGGACATGCGCTTTCCCATCCAATACGCCCTCACTTGGCCGGACCGCTTGGCCGGCAGTTTGCCGCGGTTGGAATTCGCCAAGCTGGGCAAACTCGATTTCGAGGAGCCTCGCAGCGATGTCTTTCCCGCGCTTGACCTCGCGCGGCAGGCGGCGGAGCGCGGGGGAACGGTTCCGGCCGTGCTCAACGCGGCCAACGAAGTGGCGGTGGCCGAATTTCTGGGCGGCCGGGTCGCCTTTCCCCGCATCTGGGAAATCGTCGCCCGCGTCCTTGACGAGACACCCAACGGGGCTGCTTCGGACCTTGATGCCTTGCTCGCGGCGGACCATGACGCCCGGCAGGCTGCCGCGCGTCTGGCGGCTGTCTGAAGGCGCGTCCGCTTGGCAAGCGGGGCGGGACGGGTATCTTGGCGGACGATGAAGGTGGCTTGCTTTGGTTTGGTCTTGCTGGCTGGCGCGGTTTGCGTGCGGGCCGCGGACTTCGACATCTCACGCGTGCCCACCGTGCAGGACGTGCAGGCCATCCGGGCCATGGGGTGGTCGGCGGCAGCCGATGCGCTGGAGCCCAAACTGGCTGCGGCCTACCGGCCGTCGCATTTCGCGCAGGCCGGGAGCACAGGCAACTCACTTTTCCGCCAATGGCAACTGATCTACCAATGGTGCCGTCTTCTCGGGACACCTGAGCCCGAGGTGCTGCGCGATTATTTGGGCCGCCGCGTGGTGCAGAGTCCGGATGACCCGAATGGCTTGCTGGTCATTCCGCCCGGGCTGCCGTTGCCCGCGGATGCCAGCGGGCGCCCTCTCCCGACTGCAGCGGACAAACTCGAAGGGGCGCGGGTG
>CAYQMP010000279.1:0-3158 GCA_964418615.1 uncultured Chthoniobacter sp.
ATGAAACCTCCCGCCATCGTCCTCACCGCCCCCGGCACCAACCGGCAAAACGATGCCGCGTTCGCCCTCGAGCGAGCCGGCGCCGCGCCGGTCTGTGTCGATCTTCTCGACCTGCCGGAACGCCGCGCCGAGGTCGAGCGGGCCAAACTCGTGGTCATTGCCGGCGGCTTTTCCTACGGCGACGCGCTCGGTTCCGGTCGCGTCTTTGCCCTCGAGACCGAGCGCCTGCTCGGAGACCTGCTCGCGCGGAAAATTTCCCAAGGCACGCCAATTCTCGGCGTGTGCAACGGATTCCAAATGCTGGTCCGCGCCGGGCTGCTCCCCGGCTCGCTGCAACACAACGAACGCGGACACTTCGAATGCCGCTGGGTCGTGCTCCAGCCTGCGTCCGCACGCTGCGTTTGGACGCGTGGTCTGGCCGAACCGATCCGCTGTCCGGTGGCCCATGGCGAAGGACGCTACACCTGCGGCCCCGAGGTGCTCGACGAGCTTCGCGCGGAAGACCGCATGGCTTTCCGCTACGAAAAGGACGCGTATCCATCCAATCCCAACGGCTCGGTGGACGCCATCGCGGGCGTGTGCGATTCTACCGGTCTCGTCCTTGGTATGATGCCGCATCCCGAAAACCATGTGACCGCACGCCAAGGCCGCGCCATCGTGCCGGTCCCGGGTCAGGGATCCGCGCTGCCGCTTTTCCGCAACGGCGTGGCCGCCATCCACTCATGATGAAACACGCCGCATCACTCACCGCTCCCTTCCGCGATCACGGCGCGCGCGAAGAATGCGGCGTCGTTGCCGTGTCGTCACCGAGCGGCGAAGAAACCGCCCAACTCGCCTTCTTCGGACTTTTCGCCCTGCAGCATCGCGGACAGGAAGCGGCGGGCATCGCTGTGTCCGACGGCCAACGCGCGCGCCTGCACAAAGACGTCGGCCTGCTCTCGCAAATTTTCACCCCGGAGACGCTCGCCCCGCTGACCGGCTACCAAGCCATCGGGCACACCCGCTACTCGACAATGGGTGCCTCCACCGCGCGCAACGCGCAGCCGTTTCTCGTCGAGACGATGCACGGTCCCCTCGCTCTCGCCCACAACGGCTCGCTGGTCAACGCCGCCGAGCTGCGCGGACAGCTCCTGCAGCGCGGCTTCGCCCTCACCGCGGCAAGCGACAGCGAAGTGATGGCCCTCATGCTCGCCGCGGCGAGCGGTAAAACTTGGGAGGAACGCCTCGAGCGCACCATGCCCTCGTGGAAAGGCGCCTACTCGCTCGTTGTTCTCGGCATCGACTGCTTCATCGCCGCGCGCGATCCGTGGGGATTCCGTCCGCTCTCCATCGGACGAACCCCCGAAGGCGGTTGGGCCGCCGCTTCGGAAACCTGCGCGCTGAACACGCTTGGTTGCACCGACATCACCGAGGTGAAGAACGGGGAAATCGTCGTCGTCCGCGGCAAGGAAATCACCCGCCGCCGCACGGCCGGAGCGCCGGGCGGAGCCGCGCGTTGCTCTTTCGAATTCGTGTATTTCTCACGTCCGGACAGCGAGTGGGACGGACGCAGCGTACACGAGGTGCGGCAGAAATTGGGCGAACAACTGGCCATCGAATCGCCGGTCGAGGCCGACGTCGTCGTGCCCGTGCCGGACTCGTCCATTCCCGCGGCCATCGGCTACGCACGGCAGTCGGGCATCCCGTTCAACGATGGCTTCATCAAGAACCGTTACATCGGACGGACCTTCATCGAACCGACGCAATTGCTCCGCGAGCGCCGCGTGGCCATGAAGTTCAATGTCCTCCCGGCCAACCTCGCCGGCCAGCGCGTCATCATCATCGACGACTCGCTCGTGCGCGGCACCACGTCCGCGCAGTTGATCAAGCTGGTCCGCGACGCCGGGGCCAAGGAAGTGCATCTGCGCATCACCTCGCCGCGCGTCCTGCACCCTTGCCACATGGGCGTGGACATGGGGACGTATGACGAACTGATCGCCGCGCGTTTCGATCCCGAGAGACTGCGGCAGCACGTCGGAGCTGACACGTTGGCGTTCCTTTCCGTCGAAGGAATGATGGCCGCCATCGGCAAAAAATCCGGTTACTGCGCGGCCTGCTTCACCGGGAAGTATCCGGTGGACGTATCGGGGGTCACCCCCAAAGAAACTTTCGAATTCGCCCTGGCATGAGGCTTCTCGTTCTCGGATCGGGCGGACGCGAACACGCCATGGCCCGTGCCCTGCAGCGCGATGGCGACACGGTCTTTGTCGCTCCCGGAAACGGCGGCACACCGGAACGCCGGGATACCGATCCGTGCAATCCGGAGCAAGTCGTCGCGCTCTGCCGCAAGGAGAAGATCGATCTGGTGCTGATCGGACCGGAGAGCGCCTTGGCCGCCGGTGTGTCCGATGCCCTGCGCGACGCCGGCATCAAAGTTTTCGGTCCGTCGCGCGCTGCCGCGCAACTCGAGACGAGCAAGAGCCATTGCCGCGCCTTCGCCGCGCGCCACAGTCTCCCCTCGCCGCGCAATGCAACTTTCACCGGTGCGAATGCGGCGAAAGAAGCCAAAGCTTGGGCCGATGCCCAAAAATTCCCGGTGGTGGTCAAAGCCGACGGCCTTGCCTCCGGCAAAGGTGTGGTCGTGCCGGAAAGCAAAACGGAGCGCGACGAGGCCATCGATCGTCTTTCCATGACCGGTCCGATCCTGCTCGAGGAAAGACTGACCGGACCCGAGGTTTCACTCCTTGTCTTCACTGACGGCAAATCGGTCGCGGCCATGCCGCCCGCGCAGGACCACAAACGCATCTTCGAAGGCGACCGCGGCCCCAACACCGGCGGGATGGGCGCCTATGCCCCGACGAAGATTTGTCCGCCGGAATTGGTCGACCAGGTGCTGGGAAGTATTGTCCGTCCGACCATTGCCGGCCTCGCCGCCGAAGGCACGCCCTACGTAGGCGTGCTCTACGCCGGACTGATGCTCACGGCGGAAGGACCCAAATTGATCGAATACAACTGCCGCTTCGGAGACCCCGAGGCGCAGACCGTGCTCCCTTTGCTCGAGACGCCTTTGCGCGATATCGCTCTGGCTTGCGTCGAAGGCCGTCTCGATCAGCTCTCGCTGCGCTGGCGCGATGCCACGGCCTGCACCGTGGTGCTGGCCACCGCCGGCTACCCGGAAA
>CAYQMP010000280.1:0-3158 GCA_964418615.1 uncultured Chthoniobacter sp.
CAAAAGCGCAATCCTACGATGCCGCCCGTCCTTCTGTGACGCGGCGTTTTCCTTACAATGCGGTGGCCACCGATTCCCACGTCGATGTGTCCGGCGCCGACCGCGAGCGGTTAATGAAATTAAGCCGGTGGTTGTATAACAACGCGCCGTTCTTCCGTGGGTTGATCAATGAGAAGGCCCGCTATGTGACTGGCGCCGGCATTCGTCCGCAAGCGCGCAGCGGCGACGAGCAATGGGATGCGGCGGCCGAGGCTTATTTCGACCAGTGGTCTCGCGTGGCCGACATCCAGGGCAGATTCACCTGGCGCGAAATGCAGCGCCTAGCCTCGGTGGCCATCGACCGCGACGGCGAAATCTTTTTCCGCATGGTCACGCAGAGCACCGGCTATCCGGCCTTGCAGATGATCATGGCGCACCGGATCGGCGACGCGCGCAGCCAGATTTACTCACCGAGCCAGCCCAGCCAACGCGAGACCGCCCCGGGCGTGATCGACGGCGTGGTGGTCAATGCCAACCTGCGGCCCATCTTTTACCGCCACCTGATTGCAGACGGTTTGGATGCCGGCGCCCGCTACGAAGACATCCCGGCGCAACAGATCGTCCATGTCGGCGAAGCGGCCCAAGGCGACGAGCTGCGCTACATCACACCGCTGGCCCCGAGCATCAACCATTTGCGCGACGTTTCCGACGCGGTGTCGTTTGAAAAAATGGCGCTGAAAATTTCGTCGTATATCGCGCTGGCCATCAGAAGCAACAACCCGCAGGCCGCCGACTTTTTCGGCGAGAGTATCGCCAACGTCAACAGCACCGAAAACACCGAGCTGACCGTGGAAAGCCTTGGCAATGCCGGAGGCGTGATCCCGCGCCTTGGAGTTGGTGAAGACCTGATCAGTTGGACAAGCAACCGTCCGACGGAAAACTTCCAGAAGTTTTGCGACCTGCTGCTGCGCGAGGTGTGCGGCAATATCGGTATCCCTTGGGAATTTTACGCGCGTCCGTCGGACGCCGGCGGGGCCGCCCTGCGCGCCGTCTTGGTCCGCGCACAAAGAACTTTCGAGCAACGTCAGCAACTTTTGATCGACCGTCTGTGCTCCCGCGTCTGGGGCCATGTGGTGACGCTGGGCATGCAGCGCGGCGACCTCGAGCAAAACGAAAACTGGTGGAAGGTCGAATGGCAACGCCCGGCCGCGGCCTCGGTCGATTACGGCCGCGAAGCGCAAGCCAACCTCAACGACGTGCGCGCCGGCTTGAGGACCTATGCCGAGGACTACAGTGAAAGGGGCTTGGAGTGGAAAGATCAACTGCGCCAACGGGCGGCCGAGGCGAAATACCTGGCCGACTTGGCCAATGAATTTGGCGTCAGCCCCGATTCGATTTCGACTTTCAACCCCAACCCGCTGCCCGCCTCATTGACAACGCCGCAAGCGCAATGAGCCGTTGGTATGCTTTTTCAGCGCCCCAAAACAGCGCAGCCGAGGATGGCGTCGAGATTAGCGTTTACGACGAGATCGGCGGATTTGGAGTTACGGCCAAAGATTTTTTGGCCGAGCTTAAAAAATACAAAGGCCGGCACATCGACCTCCGCATCAATTCCGTTGGCGGCTCGGTCATCGAGGGCGCGGCGATTTACAACGCCCTGCGCCGACACAAAGGCGGATTAACCGTTCATGTTGATGGACTTGCGGCGAGCATGGCCTCGGTCATTGCCATGGCCGGCGAGGAAGTAGTCATGGCCGACAACGCCATGATGATGGTGCACAACCCTTGGTCGATGTCCGTCGGCGATGCCGACGACCTCCGCAAAGAGGCCGACGTGCTCGACAAACTCAAAGCGACACTCGTCAGCGCCTATGTCCGCAAGACGGGCCGCGAGCGCGGCGAGATCGAGGAAATGATGGACGAAGAGACCTGGCTCGACAGCACCGAGGCCGTGGCGATGGGTTTTGCCGACAGCATCGAAGACGGCATCGAGGCCGCCGCCTCCATTACCCCCGAAGCCGCCCGGGAGCGGTTTGACAATTTTTCCAACTCTATGGCACGCAAAAAAGCCTCCGAACCGAAAGCCGCAGAAGCCGCTCCCGAAGTCGTGGAGCCGACCGTCGAAGCGCCCGTCACCGACGACGCAGTTGACACCTCCGCGGAAGACATGACCGCCGATCTCCAGGCCAAAGTCGAATCCCTCCAAGCAGACCTCAACGCCAAGCTCGAAGCCGAAGCGGCTCAAGCGCAGGCCAACGAGGACATCGCGAAGGAAATCGAAACTCTCAAATCCGAAGTCGAGCGATTGACCTCGGAAGTGGCCAGCCGCGACGAGCAGATCAATGACCTGCTCGCCCAGTCCAAAAGCGCTGGGGAGCGCGCTGCTCAAATCGTGGCTGCTGTTGGAATTGCTCCCGACACTGTGCCGGCTGCCGGGCAAGAACTGACCGCGGCCCAGAAGTTTGCCGCCCTCGAGGGCGCCGAAGCGACCGAGTTCTTCCGCACGAACAAGGCCGACATCCTCAAAACCTTTTACTCCTAAAAAATTATGACGGTTAACTCCTCACTCAACGACAAGTTGATCGCGGAAGCCGCGCTCCAGTCCTTCAATGTGTTCTCCACCAGCTACAGCGCAGAAGTCGTGCGCCGTGGCGCCACTGTCGAAGTGCCCCTCGTGGCCTCGATCACCGCGACCACCTTCGCTGACTCCTACGAGTCCGACGGCGGCACGCTCAACAAGGTCACCATCACGCTCGACCAGCACAAGATTGCCACGGTCTCGCTGTCGGACACCGAGTTCTCCAAGTCCTCGGCCGCCGATCTGGTGAAATTCGCCAGCCAGCAGGGCAAAGCGGTCGCGCAAGCCGTGATCGAGAACGTCTGGTCGCTCCTCGTGACCACCGCGTCCTCGGCCGCGCAATACGCCGCGACCCTCACCGGCCTGACCACGCTTTCACTGGCCAACGTCCGCACGCTTCGCAAGGCGATGAGCAACAGCAATGTCCCTCAGGACAACCGCGCGCTCGTCCTCGACCCGGACCTCTACGACGGCCTCCTCTCCACCGTTTCCGACGCTTCGGTGTTCGGCGCCCGCGACGCTCTCGTCGATGGCCGCACTCCTCGCGTTTACGGTTTCAACGTGTTCGAGAGCACGATCGTCCCGGCCAACGGCATCAGCC
>CAYQMP010000281.1:0-3153 GCA_964418615.1 uncultured Chthoniobacter sp.
CGAGGGTGTCCTCGTTGCCGAAATCGCGCCCCGCTCTCCCGCGTCGGCCCGCCTGCAGCCTGGCGATGCCATCGAGCAGATCAATGACACGCCGGTGACCGATGTGGAGGAATACAACGCGGCGGTGGCGGCGTTGGGTCCGGACGAACCGGCCATGTTGCTGCTGGCCCGTGGCCGCGTTCGTTCGTTCGAGGTGCTGGCGCCGTGAGACCGGCGCTCTGACCGCCGTTGACTTGCGGCGGGCGTCGCCTGCATGCTGATCTAAAGATGAAACCTCCCGTGGGAACAACGTTCGTGGTGGCAGCCACCTTGCTGGGGCTGGCGGCGTTGGCCCAACTCGTCGCCATTCTGGTTTATTTCGGACCGGGTTTCGCCGGCCCCACTGTCGCAGCCGCGCCTCCGACGGCCGAACCGGCGGCAACGCCCGAACAGCCGGCGCCGCCTCCCGCGGCCGAGGGACCGAGCACGGCGGAAATCGAGCAGGTCAACGCCCGTGTGGCCGAGCTTCTCTCCGAGGCCGAGCGCCTCGAGGGCGGCCCGACGGCCGGTGATGCCCTCGTGCCGCTCGAGGAAGCGGCCACCCTTCAGCCGCGCAACCCCGAAATTCTTTCGCGTCTCGGCAGTCTGCACGAGCGCCTCGGGCAGACGGAACTGGCCGAAACGGCTTGGGAGGATTTGATCGCGCTGGGGCCTGATGCGGGGCGATTCCTCGACGTGGCGGAGATTCGTTTGCGCGTCCTCCGGCAACAAAGTGCTCCCGCTCCGGCCGACGAGGGAACGCTGCAGCTGCGCGACCAGATCGGTTTGCAACCCGGCTCGAGCCTCGGGGTGGTCGACCTCAAAATCAACGACGAGGAAGAAAACGGCGTGGCCATGAAAAACCTCCGGCTCGCGGTCAAGGCCCGGCCCGGCGAGATGATCGACGGACGCGACGTGCGCATCAATGTGACCTTTTACGAAATGCTCAACGGCGAAATCGTCCCGACCATGAGCCGCGTCCAGTCGGTCTGGTTCACCACGCCGGTCGACTGGAAAAGCGAGGGGATTGAAATTCTGGAGGTCAAATACGAGGTGCCCCGCATCGGACCCGACGGCGGTCCGGCTCCGCAATATTACGGGTATCTGATCAACATCTACCACCGCGGCCAGCTGCAGGAGACGCGGGCCGACCCCGTGCAATTGCAGGATTTGTTTCCCCCTCCGCTCAGTGATTTGCCGGTCATGGACCAGTCTGCCGCCGACGGCATGGCCCCATGAAAATCCTGCTCGTCGACGACGAGGCGCACGTGCTCGAGGCGTGGCGGGCTTTGCTCGAGGCGGACGGAGCGGCGGAGGTCCGCACGGCGTCCACGGGCGGTGACGCGCTCAAGGCCGCGCGGGAATGGGGAGGACCGGACGTGCTGGTCACCGACGTCGTCATGGAGCCGATGGACGGATTCCGCCTGCGCGAAATGCTCGCCGCGGAATTTCCGCACATGCGGACGATCTTTGTCAGCGGATACGATCTTTCCGGCTACGCGGACCGGACGGCCGGTGCCGCGGTTTTGACCAAGCCGGTGACGGCCGAGCAGCTGGCCGCCGCTCTGGGGGGACCCGAGGGTGGTTTGGCCGCCGGGACTACGCTGGGGGCATACTTCCTGCAGGAACCGGCCGGGGCAGAGGGTGGCACGGAGGACTTCATCGCCTGGCAGGCGTCCATGTCGCGCCACGTGCTCCTGCACGTGCTCGGCGCACAAGCCGCCGCGGAGCCCGGGGCGGTGGATACTTTCCTGGCCAACGCCCGGGCCAAAGCCGCGGTGGCGCATCCCTACTTGCTGGCGGTGCACGAAGCGGGCGAGGCCGATGGCCATTATTTTTACAGCTCGGACTTTGTGCCGGGCTACAGCTTGGCCGCTTATGCCGGGGCGGGTCATCAGCTCGACGACCGGGTTCTCCTCGCTGCCTTGCGCACGGCCGCGGAGGTTTCGGGGTATTTCCAGCAGCACGGCTTGGCGCGCCGGGCCATGCGACCGGAGGATGTGCTCCTCGATGCCTCGATGCGTCCGCGCTTGGCCAACCTCGCGCAGGCCGGCGAACCGGAGCCGGTTGACGAGGCTTCCGAAGTGCGGGCGTTGGCCGCCGCGCTCAAGCAACTTGCCGCACCGGGAGGCGCGGCGGCGGGCGCTGCCGAGGCCTTGCTCGGTGCGGAACAGCCCCGATGGGAGTCCGCCCTGCAGGCGGCCACCGCGGCCAAACCGGCGGCCGCTCCCAAGGACGCGGGACGTTTGAGTGCCCGTGCGGAAAAATCGAAACAACTTCTGGCCGAATCGAAGAAGCAGCAGAAGCGCCGCTTGCTCGTCACCGCCGGGCTTTCCCTCGTGCTGTTGCTGCTCGGCACCGTGTTGCTTTTCCGGTTCTTCGCGGGCGGCACCCGCACGGTCGAGACGCGGATGGTCGAGATTCCGGCCGGCGAATTCGTCTACCAAGACGGGGAGAAAGTGGAATTGCCCGCCTTCTGGATCGACGAGCACGAGGTGAGCATCGCGGACTACAAGGAATTCCTCGATTTCCTCGAGGCGAATCCCGACCAGGCGAAAAACTTCGCGCACCCGGACATGCCCGAGGGCAAATCGCACGTGCCGCTCGACTGGGCGGACAACAATCAACTCGAGCCGCCGATGCCCGGCTACTACACGCGCGCCGTGCGGTGGAAGCGATACAAAGAGGCGGCGTTGAACGTGGACTCGCCCGTGTTCAACGTCGATTGGTTCGACGCTTACGCCTATGCCAAATGGAAAGGCCGGCGCTTGCCCACCGAGCAGGAGTGGGAGAAGGCGGCACGCGGCACCGACGGCCGCAAGTTCCCCTGGGGCAACGAGGATGACCCCAAGCGGGCGAGCACCGGGCACGACTTCGATCCCAACCCGGAAAAAGGCGGCGACCTCGACGGCTACAAGCGCTGGTCTCCGGTCAACGAGCCCGAGGGCGATGCCAGTCCCTACGGCGTGCGCGGCATGGCCGGCAATGTCTCCGAGTGGACCGCCACGTTCGCGGAGCACGAAGAGGGCATGGGCGGCGAGGTGCCGGTCATCCGCGGGGGCAACTGGGGAAATCCCGAGCACAACATCACCCGCCGACGCGCCATCCTCGACCCCTTGCAGCCGCAGGATACAC
>CAYQMP010000282.1:0-3127 GCA_964418615.1 uncultured Chthoniobacter sp.
CTTCCTCGGACCTTCCACGCTCGCTTGGCAAGATGCAGGGCTGACGGGCGACACGCTCATCTACGGTGGTGTCAACTTGACCAGCCCTACGAGGACGCCCGGCACTTGGAACACCGTTTCGGTCAACCTCCTGGACAACGCCATTACCTACAGCATCAACAACAGCTTTCTCGGCTACTACTTGCTGGATAACGTGACGAGTCCCATCTCATTGGCTGGCTTTGGCGTTGCTAGAGCCGGGTCGGGAACCAGTTCGATCTACATTGATGATGTCACTGTAACCACGGTGCCCGAACCCTCGACGTGGGCTCTGCTTCTGTCCGGCTTGGGTGCTGCCGGCGCAACCGTTTGGCGTCGCCGTCGGTCCTGATCTTGGTTGGCAGTGACCTTGTGATTGGTTAAGCAGGGTTAATGCTTCGCCTCTTACCCTGCTCCCGCCTTCTCCTCGCTGCGGGCCTTTTCGGTTTTCTCGCAGCTTGTTCGTCCGAACCGGACGCCGTCACCTCTTTGCGTCCGGTTCCTTTCGAAATGCGGGTGCCCCCGGGTATCGCGCCGCGCTTGAGCACCGGTCCCGTGGAGGGGCCTTTCGGCGAGCAGGTGCGCCAAGCCGGGGCACTGGCTTCCGTCACGGTCTACTACAACCCCGTGGAGCAAGGTCGGAAGACCATTTTCATGACCGCCTATTGGTTTCCTGCGGAGAAATTCGACGCGTTCCAAGTGCCGGACCAACCGCCGCTTTTCGGGTCCGAGGTGCTGCGCACCGGCGGACATGTCCTGAGCGTGGCCGGTCCGGTCGATGCCATTTTCGCTCCCGATACTCCCGATGGTCGCAATCTTACCGCCCTATACGGCGTGATTTATTTGCCCGAAACCTACCGCGCGGCCGAGTAACGGCCCGATACCGAGGCTTCTGCTTCCGGAAGTCCGAACAATCTGCTTTTCTTGGCCAATGGCCAAAACGGTCTGGCACAAAATCAAAGATTACACCGACCTGAAGTTCGAAAAGACGGACGACGGGATCGCCAAGATCACCATCAATCGTCCCGAGGTGCGCAACGCTTTCCGTCCGCAAACCGTGGAGGAAATGAAGGACGCCTTCGATCATTGCCGGGACGATGCCTCGATCGGGGTGGTCATCCTCACGGGTGAGGGGGATAAAGCCTTCTGCTCGGGCGGGGATCAAAAGGTGCGCGGCGAGGGTGGTTACGTCGGGGCCGACGGCGTGCCGCGGCTCAACATCCTCGACGTGCAAAAGCAAATCCGTGCCCTGCCCAAGCCGGTCGTGGCCATGGTGGCCGGCTATGCCATCGGCGGCGGCCACGTCCTGCATGTCGTGTGCGACCTGACCATCGCGGCGGACAACGCCCGGTTTGGTCAGACCGGCCCGCGGGTCGGCTCATTCGACGGCGGGTTGGGTTCCAGTTACCTCGCGCGCGTGGTCGGACAAAAAAAAGCCCGCGAAATCTGGTTTCTCTGCCGTCAATACGATGCGCAGCAAGCCCTCGACATGGGCCTGGTCAACACGGTCGTCCCGTTGGACCAACTGGAGGACGAAACGCTCAAGTGGTGCCGGGAAATCCTCGAACTTTCGCCCATGGCCCTGCGCTGCCTCAAAGCTGCCCTCAATGCCGACTGCGACGGCCAGATGGGGCTCCTCGATCTCGCCGGCAATGCGACGCTTCTTTACTACCTCAGCGAAGAAGCGAAAGAAGGCAAACAAGCCTTCGTCGAAAAGCGCAAACCCGACTTCTCGAAATACCCGCGGTTTCCCTGAGAAAACCTCCTCTTTAATCCTCTGCTATCCGTGGCCCTCTCTTTTCGTTAGTTTCAAGCAATGTCCAGCATGGCCGGCCAACTTTTCCGTATCGCCACTTGGGGTGAGTCCCACGGCGGCGGGGTCGGTGTCGTTATCGATGGGTGCTTGCCGCAACTCGATCTGACCGAGGCTGACATCCAGAAGGAACTCGACCGCCGCCGTCCCGGTCAGAGCGACATCGTCACTCCGCGCAAGGAGGCGGACCGCTGCGAAATTTTGTCCGGCGTCTTCCAGGGCAAAACCCTCGGCACGCCCATCGCCATTCTCGTCCGCAACGAGGACGCGCGGCCGGAGGCCTACAGCGAAATGGAGACGACCTTCCGTCCGTCCCACGCCGACTTCACCTACCAAGCCAAATACGGCATCCGCAACTGGCAGGGCGGGGGACGCGCTTCCGCGCGCGAGACCATTGGACGCGTCGCCGCCGGCGTCGTGGCGCGCAAAGTGCTCGAAGCCCTGCATCCCGGTATCGACGTGCTCGCGTGGGTCAGCCGCGTGCATCAGATTGAGTCACAAGTCGACGTCGCCGCGGTCACCTCGGCAGCGATCGAAGCGAACGCTGTGCGCTGTCCGGACCCCGCGGCCGCGGAAAAGATGATCGCCCGGATCAAAGAAGCGCGCTCGAACGGCGATTCGGTCGGCGGTCTCATTGAATGCGTGGTGCGCAATTGTCCCCCGGGTCTGGGCGAGCCGGCTTTCGACAAGCTCGAAGCCGATCTGGCCAAAGCCATGCTCAGCCTGCCGGCGACCAAGGGATTCGAAATCGGATCCGGTTTCGAGGGAACCAAACTCACCGGCCTCGAACACAACGATGCTTTCGAGATGCGCGAGGGACGCACCCGCACAGTGACCAACCGGTCGGGCGGGATCCAAGGCGGCATCAGCAACGGCGAGGACATCACGTTCCGCGTGGCCTTCAAGCCGACCGCGACCATCGCCAGCGCGCAGCAAACCGTCACCGCCACTGGCGAGAATACCAAACTCGCCGCCCGCGGGCGCCACGACCCGTGCGTTATTCCCCGCGCCGTGCCCATCGTCGAAGCCATGGTCTGGCTCGTTCTGGCCGACCATGCTTTGCGCCAACGGGCTCAGGGCGTGGTTTGATACCAAGTCCCAAAAGACTTTTGACTTCACTGCCTCAGGTAGGGACGAGCGGCTCGCTCGTCCGCTCCGGTTCAAACGGACACGCGAGCCGCGTGTCCCTACCCACAGAACCTTATGCGACAGTCTCTTTCCTTTTCGGGTTTGATATGACACGACTTCCGTAGTCTCGCCGCAGGCCACACGAAACTTTCTACGCCCTCTCCCCCC
>CAYQMP010000283.1:0-3119 GCA_964418615.1 uncultured Chthoniobacter sp.
GAGCGGACGAGCGGGCCGCTCGTCCCTACCTTGGGAGGCAAAATTTCGGGAATTGATTCAACGGACCGCCGGGTCTTTCCATTTGCGCCACTCTTTTTGCGGCTTGTCGTAGAGCGTGAAGACCGTGCCGGCCGGGGCCACGGGGGCACTGGCATCGGGCGTGGCGAAGGCGACGGCGCCGCCGCCGATGACGGGCAATGGGATGGCGGTCTGGATGCTGATATTAAGAAAGCCGATCGAGCCGCGCAGTCCGCGCTCGTCCCAAAAGACGGTGTTCTCCCGCACGAGGCCGGCGTGCTGCGGCTCGAGGCCGATGACCAACTCGACGGCTTTGCCATCTTCGGCCAGCAGCTTTTCGAGGACCACGCCCACTTGCAGGTCGCGGTAGAGAACCGGCGCGCCCTCGCTGGTCGAGGTGGCCGGGGTGACAAGACGGAAGTGCCGTCCCTTGCGGCTCTCCACCAGCATGGGATCCTCTTCATCTTTCGGGATGCGTCCGGCAAACGATGTGCCGCGGCCCGGACCGCTGCCGGGATCGCATTCGATAGTCACCCCGGTGATCAAGGTCTCCAGCCCGCTCACGCCCTTGAGGGAAATCTCCGGTTCGACCAGCGTGAACTTGGATCCGGTGGCGCGGAGGAAATCGAAACCGGGATTGAGCCGCGCCGTGACGCGCACTTCGTCGCTCGTCGCGTCGACCGCGGTGACCATGCCGACGGGCACGCCGAGCCGCGTGAGGCGGGTTTGTCCGGCGCGCAGGCCGCGTCCTTTGGCGAAGGTGATGGTGAAAGGTTCGCCGCAGGCTTTGGCCAAGGCGGCGGAGGGAAAGAGCACCGATGAAGCGCCGTCGTTCAGCGGTTCGCCCGGCACCCCGAAATCATCGAAGGCCACCGCGCCTTGGATCAGCGTGTCGAGACCCGAGACATCCACTTTGACCCCGCCCGGACCCATGCTGACCGAGGAAGCCGACACGCTCCAAAAGCGCGAGCTGGTTTTGAGCAGCCCGCTTTTCGTCCGGTCGATGGCGATCTCGATGTAGGGTTTGCCTTCCGGCGTGAGGGCCTGTTCACGCACGCGACCGACCTTGACCCCGCGGTAAGTGACCGGCGCACCGCGGTCGAGCGGCTGGGTTTGCTCGGACTCGAGGCGCATGCGGAAGGATGTTTCGTCGGCCGTGACCGCCGCGGCGGCATCGTCGGTCTTGGGGACCACGCCGGTGAACCGCGTGCCGAGCGAGCCGCCGTGGCCCGGTTCGCATTCGATGACCACGCCCGTGATGAGCGTTTCCAACCCGCTCACGCCCTGCAGGGAAATTTCCGGTTCGACGAGGACGAAACGCGAGCCGCCCGAGCGCAGGAAATCGAAACCGGGGTCGAACCGCGCGGTGACTTCCACCTGGCCCCCGGCCACGGCCAGCCCGGTGACCATGCCGACCGGGATGCCGAAGTATGTCATACGCGTCTGCCCCGCGCGCAACCCGCGGCCGTTGGGGAAGGTGATGACGACCGGTTCGCCGCAGGCCCGGGCCAAAGCCTCGGACGGGAGCAAGGGCACCGTCGCGTTCTCCCCGAGAGGTTCGCCTTCCATCCCGAAATCATCGAAGGCCACGGCGCCCTGGATGAGCGTGTCGAGTCCGGACACATCCACCTGGATGCCGCCGGGGCCCATGGTCACGGAGGACGCCGGCACGGTCCAGAAGCGCGAGCTTGTCTTGAGCAGCCCGCGCTTGCCCTGCTCGATGGAAATATCGATGTAGGGTTTGCCTTCCGGCGAGAGGGACTGCTCGCGCACCCGGCCGACTTTGACTCCGCGGTAAGTGACCGGCGCACCGCGGTCGAGAGGTTGGGTTTGCTCGGATTGGAGGCGGAGGCGGAAGGCGGTTTCCTCGGCGGAGAGCACGGGGCCGGTGTCGAGGCCGTCGAATTCGTAGCGCGGCGGACCGTTGCCCTGCCGGGCGCGGATGGAATTGCCCGAGATGAGCGAAGTCAGACCGCTGGCGCCCTGCAGGGAGATTTCCGGCCGCTCGATCCAGAAGTCGGTCGACTGCACGGCGAGGCCCGCGGCGAATTTTTCCAAACGCACGTGGACGATGACTTGGCCGAGGGTCTCGTCGAGATTGACTTTGGTTGTCACGCCGGCGACCACGCCGCGGAAGATGAGCGGCGTCTTGCCGGCTTCGACTCCCGGCGCATCGGTGAAGCGGATGCGGATTTCCGGTCCGAGCGAATCGAGGTGGTCGAGATACATCCAGACCGCGGCGGCGAGGGCGACGACCGGGAAAAGCCAGGCGAAAGAAACGCGCCGCCCCTTGCGGATGACCCGGCCGTGGTCCTGCGGTTCCTTTTGCTCGCCGCTCACGCTTTGCCCTCCCGCCAAATCAAGCGCACGTCATAATTGGCCGCGGCAAAAAGCGTGCAGACCAAAACGGCCGCGAAGAACAGGGCGCCGGGTTCGGTTTGCACGCTGGCCAGTGTGCCCAACTGCCCGACGGCGACCAGCACGGAAAGCAGGAAGATATCGACCATCGACCACGTGCCGACCGTCTCGAGGACGCGGAAAAGCCTGGTCCGTCCGATGCGGAAGTCCGGCTTGCCGTCCATCCAGAGCAGCCACGCGAGACTGACCAGCTTGAGGAACGGCACGCACATGCTGGCCAGAAAGACGATGACCGCGGCGGGCCAGAGCCCGACGTGGTAAAGCTCGAGCACGCCGCCCCACACGGTGAGCGCGGCAACCTCGCCGGTCACGGTCATGGTCATGACCGGGATGAGATTGGCGAAGGGATAAAGGATGACCCCCGCGGTGACCAAAGCGATGGCGCGCTGGCGTTTGACCCGCGGATCGGTTTGCGGGCGCAGGCGTGCGTCGGATTCCTGGCCGGCGCTCTCGCGCAATTGCTCGAGGAGCAGGCAGCAGAGCGAAAGGAGCACGACGAAGACCGCGCCGGTTTTCCATGTCACCGTGCCGAGCAAGTCGAGACGCACCACGGCGACGAGGCAGGCCACGGCGAAAACCGGCACGAGGTTCCACGGGGCCAGCCATTCCATGACGCGGTAGAGCTTGAAGTCGAACGGCCAGACCCGGCCGAGGCAGCGGGCGGTGAGCACGTAGCTGCCGAG
>CAYQMP010000284.1:0-3111 GCA_964418615.1 uncultured Chthoniobacter sp.
GCGCCGTGGCAGACGCCGCAGAAAATGGTGTAACGCTCCTGCCCGCGCTGCATCAGTTCGGCCGTGACCGGCATGGGGATCCCCGTGCCCCATTGGTCGCCGAAGCGGCCGGTGTTGAGGTAATCGGTGCCGGACGAATAACGCACCATGCGGTATTTGCCTTCGTCCGGGAACGGATCCTCTTTCGAAACCGGCGCTTCATAGCCGAGCGGCACGGTGCCGGGCACGGGCTGACGGTTGCCGCGCTCGTCGGCGAAAAACTTGCTCGGGACCTGCGCCTTCACTTTGGGCTGGTGGTCCATGTCGGGGAAAATCTCGATGGGCGGCTTGCCGCTCTTCTGCCCGCGGAAGCCCGCCACGGCCAAAAGGCCGACAAGGAAAAGACCGAGACCGATGAAAAAGTAGCGCAGCATATCAGTCCCCGTAGATCAGCGTGATGTGTTTGGCCCCGAGGCTTTCCAGCATGGCGCGGGTCGACTCCTCGTCGAACTTCGGATCGGTCGCCTCGATGGCGACGAAAAAGCCGTCGTCGCTCACCTTTTTGAATTCGTTCCAGTTGAACAGCGGATGGTTCCAGCGCGGCAGTCCGTTCAGCGCGAGCATGCCGAAAGTCGCGGTGAAAGCGGAAAGCAGCACGGTCAGCTCGAACATGATGGGGAAGAACGCCGGCACGGTGAAAAAGTTGGTCGGCTTGCCCGCCACGACGAGCGGGTATTCGATCGAAGACGGGTAAAATTGCAGGATGGCGGCGATGGTCAGCCCGGTGATGCCGCCGCAGAAGACCAACGCGCTGAGCCAGGATTTTTTCAGTCCCATGGCGTGGTCCATCCCGTGGACCGGGAAGGGCGAATAGACATCCCACCGCGTGTAGCCGGCATCGCGCACCTTCTCCGCCGCGTGGTAGAGCGCGGTGGCCGAAGGCACTTCGGCGGCCATGCCGAAAAGCTGCGACTGCGTGTTGCCGGCCGTTTCCATCTTAGTGCGCGGCTCCTTTCACCGCCGCGGCGGGTTCGTGATGATGGTCGTCATGACCGTGGTGCGGGTCGGCTTCAGGCAGGACAGCTTTGACTTCGAAAATACAAATCATCGGCAGCCAGCGGATGAAGAGCAGGAAGAGAGCGAGGAAAATGCCGAAGGTGCCGACGAAGGTCCAGATGTCCACCCAAGTCGGGTAGAACATGTTCCAGCTCGAGGGCAGGAAGTCGCGGTGCAGCGAGGTCACGATGATGACGAAGCGCTCGAACCACATGCCGGCGTTGACGAACATGCAGACGACGAAGACCCAGAGCACGTGGCGGCGGAAGAAGCGGAACCAGAAAAGCTGCGGCGCGACCACGTTGCAGAAAATCATCGACCAGTAAGCCCACCAGTAAGGTCCGGTCGCGCGGTTGATGAAGGCGTATTGCTCGTACATGTTGCCGCCATACCACGCGATGAAGAACTCCATGGCGTAGGCGTAACCGACGATCGAACCGGTCAGCAGGATGATCTTGCACATCTTGTCGACGTGGTCGTCGGTGATCAGATCGTGCAGGCCGAAAATGGCGCGCGCCGGCAACATGATGGTCAGCACCATGGCGAAGCCGCCGAAAATGGCGCCGGCCACGAAGTAGGGCGGGAAGATGGTGGTGTGCCATCCGGGAATGACCGACGTCGCGAAGTCGAAGGACACCACCGAGTGCACCGAGAGCACCAGCGGCGTGCTCAGGCCCGCGAGAATGAGGTAGGCCATCTCGTAGTGTTTCCACTGACGGTTGCCGCCGCGCCATCCGAGGGCCGCGATGCCGTAGAAGAATTTGCGCAGCTTGTTCTTGGCGCGATCGCGCAGCGTGGCGAGGTCGGGGACGAGGCCGGTATACCAGAAGAGGACGGACACCGTGAAATAGGTCGAGACGGCGAAGACGTCCCACAAAAGCGGACTGCGGAAGTTCTGCCAGATGGCGTTCGAGTTCGGGACCGGGGCCAGGAACCACACCATCCAAATGCGGCCGACGTGCACCGCGGGGAAAATGCCGGCGCAGACCACGGCGAAAAGCGTCATGGCCTCGGCCGCGCGGTTGATCGACGTGCGCCACTTCTGGCGCGTGAGGAACAAGATGGCCGAAATGAGCGTGCCGGCGTGACCGATACCGATCCAGAAAACGAAGTTGGTGATGTCCCACGCCCAGCCGACCGGATGGTTGAGGCCCCACACGCCGACGCCGGTCGAAATGAGATAGGCGATGCAGAAGAAGCTGACCATGGCCAGCGAGGCGCTGATGGTGAACGCGATCCACCACCAGGTCGGCGCGCTCTTTTCGGTGCACGACGCGACGTGGTCGGTGATCCACTTCATCGGCCGGTTGTTCGTGACCAGCGGGGCGCGCTTGATGCGCTCGGCCGCGGCCTCGGGGCTCTGCATGTAGACGTCCGCCATGATCAGCTGCTATGCGCCTCCTTCGCGTGTCCGGCCCCGTGGCCGTTGTGGTCGTCGCCGTGCCCGCCGTGATGCGGGTGACCGTTGGCCCAGCCGACTTTGTCCGCGCCGGGCATGGCCATGTTCGGATTTTTGATCCGCGCGAGGTAGGTCGTGCGCGGGCTGACGTTGAGATATTTCAGCATCTGGTAATTGCGCGGCTCGGCCTTGAGCTTGGCCACGCGGCTGTTGGCGTCGTTGATGTTGCCAAAGACGATCGATTCCGACGGGCAGGCCTGCTGGCAGGCGCTCTTCACTTCGGGGAACGGCACCTTCGATTTGTCCGAGGCACCGGCCTGCACGGTCTGCGTGATGCGCGCTTCCTCGATGCGCTGGATGCAATAGGTGCACTTTTCCATCACGCCGCGCATGCGCACCGTGACGTTCGGGTTTTTCGACATCTGCAGGCTGTCGGCCATGCCCTTCTTGGCGAAAGGCCCGAGATAGAGTTGGTCGAGCGGACGCTGGTTGTAGTCGAAGAAATTGAAGCGGCGCACTTTCCACGGGCAGTTGTTCGCGCAGTAGCGCGTGCCGATGCAGCGGTTGTAGACCATCAGGTTGAGGCCGTCGTCGCTGTGCACCGTGGCATTGACCGGGCAAACGGTCTCGCAGGGCGCGTTCTCGCACTGCTGGCACATGATGGCCTGCGAGAGCAT
>CAYQMP010000285.1:0-3104 GCA_964418615.1 uncultured Chthoniobacter sp.
ACGACCAACAACTCGATCAGGGTGAAACCGATCGCCGCCTTGGGGCGGTGGCAGGAGCGAGCGGGGGGAACGGTCGGCATGCGAGCGAGAGGCTCCTAATTTTTCATCAACCGGACCTTGCCGATCTTGCCTTTGAGCGAGCGCACGCCCGTATTGCCCACGATGCGCGTGCCCAGCATGATGGATGAAGGCTTGTCCCTCAGACCGGCCGTGATAATCGCGCGCTTGGTCACACCGTTGATCTCGGCGGTGAATTCATTGCCGAGCAGCGCGATATTCAATTTCGCCCAGGAGCCGGGGTTGAGCGAATGGCGGAGAATCTTGTAGCCCGGCCCCTCGCCCTGAGAGTCGAAGTAGAGGATGCTCTCGACGTTGCCCTCGTCGTGGTCGTAGCGGACCTCCAGATCCGCCGTGCTCAAGATGGTCGCTTCACCCTGGCCGGGTTCCACGAGGAAATTGATCTCCATGGCGTTGCCCGAAGAAAAAACAAACTGTTTGCCCGCCGAGGTGCGCACCGGTTGGGTTTGGGTTCCGCTGAAGATGATGGCCGAGTCGCCGGAGCTGTCATCTGCCGGGCCGATGTTGGCTCCGCTATCCGGACCTCCCTCGAGATCCGAACCACCCGGCACACTTGGAATGAGCACGCCTCCCCCGCTGTTGGAGCCGGCACTGGGGTCCCATTCGACGATGGGAGATTGGGCGGAAAGGGCGCCAGCGGAGAGATTCAAAGCGACGAGGGACAGGAATAAGGGGAGTCTTTTCATTATGGAGAGAATGGAATGTTTCTAGTTTTTGTGCGGGAAGCGCACGACGTCAAAGTGCCGGCAAGTGAGCATGAGTCCAACGATAATTCCCGGCAAAAGAAGAGAAGTAATGATGCCTATCGCAATCTGTTCCGGCGCACGGGACGGGTGGTTTCCCCGACGTGGAGTTCGGAGGGAAGGAGGACCGACCGGGTGATTTCCCGCGGTGTCTGCAGCCGGTTGACCAAGCGGCGCAGGGCTGCCGCTCCGAGATCCTCGCTGCGCACCTCGAGCATGGTCACGGTGGGCATCTCGGGGCGATCGAAGCGACCGCTGCAACTCGCCACGGCCACATCGCGCGGCACCTTGATACCCTTCTCGAGAAGGAAACCGAGCAAGGTGGACGCCGTGCCAGAGGAAGGACAGATCCAGGCGTCTACCCCCTGCTTGATCCGCGCGAGCACATTGCCGCCCCAGCCTTCCGGACCGAAATCACGATAGGCCAGCGCTTGGTCCTTGCTGATGTCGACCGCATCCTTGGGATGGTAAGGCAGCCCGTGGCTGCGCAAAGCTTCCACGTAGGCGGCGAAGCGTGCGCACGACCAACTCACATCTTGGCAAAAGCCGAAAAAACCGGGACGCCGGCATCCTCCGGCCAGCAGGTGCTCGAGCAGGAGAGACATCCCGGCACGGTCGTCCCGCCCGACAACATCGATCTCCACGCCAGGGTAAGAGTAGACGATCGACACGGTGGGAAAACGGCGGGAGATGGCCGCGGCGACATCGTCCGGCCAGAAATGAATGAGCACGACTCCGTCGACCAAACCCGCGCGCATCGCCACCGGTTGCTTCTCGAGATCCAGCACCGACCAACAGTCCTCCGGCATGACATGATGGGAAAGCACGGCGAGATTCATCGCGATGGAACTCCGGCTCATCCCGGCGAGAAACCCCTGATCGGTGCCCGGAGCGACTTCGGTGGCCAAGGCGAGGATCTGATGCGGACGCGCGTTGATATCCGGGCCCTGCAAGCCGGGCATGACATAACCCATCTCGCCCGCCTTCTGCAGGACCATCCGCCTCGTTTCCGGGTGGATGCCGTCCGCGTTGCGCAAGGCACGCGAGGCCGTGGAGACCGAGAGACCGAGGGCGGCCGCGATTTTGCCGAGGTTGGCGCCTGGGGAGGGTTTGCGGGCCATGCAGTCACGAAAATGCCACTCAAAAGTTTTGTCAATACTTCTCGGTAACTTGGGAAAATATTTGCCGGTAAATTCTCTTTCTTTCCCGAGCCAAGGCCATGCCGCAACCCGCTGGTTGGTGGTAGTTATGGAGACTCCGTCATTCATGCGAATCCTTCTCACCACCACTTCCTTCCAAGACACACCCGGCCCCCACCACGACCTGCTGGAGGGGAAACACTACGAAATCGTCCGCCAAAGAGGCCCCTTGCCGGAATCGCGCATGCTGGAACTGGCCGGCGATTTCGATGCCTTCCTCTGCGGCGACGACGCCATCACCCGCGCCGTGCTCGAGAAGTCCCTCCCACGCCTCAAGGTGGTGGCCAAATACGGCATCGGCCTGGACAAGATCGACGTCGCAGCCGCCACCGAGTTGAAGATTCCGGTGACCTTTTGCCCCGGCGTCAATCACACCACCGTGGCCGAGCACACCTTCGCTTTGCTCTTGGCCATCTACCGGGAGATCGTCGGCGAATGCAATCTGGTCAAAGCGGGAGACTGGAAACGGCTGACCGGGCATGAATTGATGGGCAAAACTATCGGCATCGCCGGTCTCGGCCGCATCGGGAAAGAAGTGGCCATCCGGGCCCGCGCCTTCGGCATGGAGGTGATCGGCTTCGACCTCTACTGGGATGAAGAGTTTGCCACGAAGCACGGGATTACGCGCGTCATGGATGTCGACGATCTGATCCGGCAATCGGACATCGTCTCGCTGCACATGAATCTCACGCCGGAAACCAAGCACTTCATCAACGCCTCACGCCTCGCTCTGTTCAAAAAGCATGCCGTGCTCCTCAACTGCGCCCGCGGCGAACTGGTCGACAGCGCCGCACTGGCATCTGCCTTGGAGAAGAAAAACTTGGCCGGCTACGGCGCGGACGTTCTCGATGCCGAACCGCCCCCGGCCGATCATCCCCTGCTCCGGTGTCGCGGGACGGTCATCACCCCGCACATCGGCTCCCGAACCTATGAAAGCGTGGTGCGCCAAGCCACCATGGCGGCGCAAAATATGATCAACGTCCTCGACGGTAAACCTGCCCTCGCCCAAGCGAACAAACTTTAACCATGATGAGCAAAGAACTTTCCGACATCGGTCTCATCGGCCTCGCCGTGATGGGACAGA
>CAYQMP010000286.1:0-3094 GCA_964418615.1 uncultured Chthoniobacter sp.
GTCCGCGCATCTGCATCAGCTATGACACGCGGTATTTTTCCCGCGAGTTCGCCGATTTGGCCGCGAAGGTGATCACCGAGCTGGGCTGCGATGCTTTGGTTTTCGCCGAGCCGCGTCCGACGCCCGAGTTGAGTTTTGCCGTTCGGCAGACCGGCGCGACGGCCGGCATCAATATCACGGCGAGCCACAACCCGCCGGCTTACAACGGCTACAAAGTTTATTTCGAGGACGGTGGTCAGGTCGTTGAGCCGCATGCCTCCGGAATCATTGCCAAGGTCAATGCGGTGAAGAGCGCGCATTACGAAGCTCTGCCGGCCGCGGAGCAGGGTGAGCGCAAGACGTTGGGCACGGAAATGGACGAAGCCTACCTCGACCGTCTGGAGCGCGTGGTGCTCGATCCGCAGCTCGTGGCGCGTGAACGCGGGCTCAAGATCGTCTATTCGCCGCTGCATGGCGTGGGTGCGTCCATTGTCATGCCCCTGCTCAAGCGCCTCGGCTTCGATGCCACGGCCGTGCCCGAGCAGATCGTGCCGGACAGCCGTTTCCCCACGGTGAAATCGCCCAATCCGGAATACGCCGAGGCACTGACCATGGCGATCAAGCTGGCCGACAAAATCGGCGCGGATTTGGTCATGGCCACCGATCCGGATGACGACCGCATGGGCGTGGCAGTGCGCAATCGCGCGGGCCAAATGGAATTGCTCACCGGCAACCAGATCGGCTCGATGCTCGCCTACTACCGCGCCTCGCGCATGTTCGAACTCGGCATCCTCGACGACTCGAACAAATCCCGCGGGGTCATCATCAAGACCTACGTCACCACGGATTTGCAGAAAGCGGTAGCGGAGCATTTCGGGCTGCGCTGCGTGGAGACACTCACCGGTTTCAAATACAACGCGGCCAAGTTGCGCAAATACGAAGAGGCGATCCCGGCGGAGTTGCGCGGAGACTACGTGCACTTGCCGGAGGAGAAGACGCTGCGGCTGCGCCTCGAGCATTCATCGCTCATGGTCATGGGCGGCGAGGAGAGCTACGGCTACACGCTTTCCGACTTCGCCCGCGACAAGGATGCCAATGCGGCGGTGGCCGGTTTTGCCGAGGTGGTGGCTTATGCGCGCTCCAAGGGCATGACGGCGGTGGAATATCTCGACGAGATTTTCGCCACGTTGGGGGTTTATCTCGAGCGCGGGGAATCGCTCGTTTTTGAAGGTGCGGAGGGCGCGGCGCAAATCGCCAAGCTCGCGGCATCCTACGCGGAGAACCCCCCGGCCGAGATGGACGGCTCCAAAGTCGTGAAGGTCGAGAATTTTGCCGTCGATACCATCCATGACATCGAAGGCGATCGCGTGCCGGCCGAGGGGATGATCATTTTCACGCTGGCTGACGGACGCCGCTGTGCTGTGCGTCCCAGCGGCACCGAGCCGAAGATCAAATACTACATCTTCGGCGTGGAGAAACCGCCCGGGCGGAAAATGACCGCGGAGGAGGTCTCCGCGGCCCGGTCGCGGGTGCAGGCTTCGGTCGACCGTTTGTGGGAATGGCTGCACGCCGACGCGTTGCGCCGCGGGTCGGCTTGAGGCACTTTCTCCGCTTGCCGTGAAAAGTTTCCTGCAGTTCCTGCTTTTTGTTCTGGTCATCACGCTGGCCCTTGCCGGGCTTTATGCGTGGAAGAGCGGCCAGTTCGACCGGGCTCCGGCGGCGCCCGCTCCCTCCGGGCAGGACCACGCTCTGCCCGACGTCAAGCCGGCCATCAGTCGCGGTGAAGTGCGCGGGTTGGCGGCATTGGACGAGGAGTTCACGCGCGTGGCGGAAGCCGTCATTCCCTCCGTGGTGAGCATCACCTCGCGGCGCGCGGCGGCGTCGGATCCCCGCGAGGAATGGCTGCGTCAATTTTTCGGCCTCCCGCCGTCGACCCGGCCGGAGTCGGTCCCCCAGGGTTCGGGAGCCATTGTCTCGGCCGAGGGGCACATCGTGACCAATGTCCACGTGATCGAGGGTGCCGAGGAAATCATGGTCACGACGAGCGACCGCAAGCGTTATCCGGCGAAGTTGCTCGGGGCGGATGCGTCCATCGACTTGGCCGTGTTGAAAATCGAAGCGGAAGGCCTGCGTCCGCTTTCCTTCGGCGACTCGGAAAAAGTGCGCGTCGGCCAGTTGGTTTTCGCGGTTGGCAACCCGTTCGGCCTGCAGGAAACGATCACGCAGGGGATCATCAGCGCGCGCGAGCGGCTCTTTTCCAGCGAGATGGCCTACAACGATTTTTTCCAAACCGACGCGGCGATCAATCCCGGCAACTCGGGCGGACCGCTGATCAACATCCGCGGCGAGATCGTCGGCATCAATAATTTCATCTTCTCGCAATCCGGCGGAAGCCAAGGCATCGGCTTTTCCATTCCGGCAAACACCGTGCGGCGCGTGCTCGACCAGATCCTCGAGCACGGGCGCGTCCTGCGTCCGCAACTGGGAGTCATGCTGGAGGAATTCAATGCCGACGTGGCCAGCCAACTGGGCCTGCCGGACGACCGCGGTGCTTTGGTCGGGGCGGTCATGCCCGGCTCTCCCGCGGCCGAAGCGGGGCTGCAGCCCGGCGATCTGATCCGGAAGTTCGACGGCAAGGAGGTGCGTGATTTCATCGATCTGCGCAAGAAAGTGGCGGGTGCCAAGGTCGACGAGGAGGTCAAGGTGGAGGTGCTGCGCGCGGGCAAGACCGTGGAGATCCCCGTCCTGATCCGCGAGACGCCACCCCGCGGTCGGGCCGGGGCTTTGCCGGCGCCCCAATCCGGCGGGGTGGTGCCGCAGCCGTTGCCGCCCGTTCTTCCGCCTGCGCCCGGCCGCGCGGCGACTGCCGGCGCTTTGGCCGGGGTTTCCGTTGTCCCCTTGACTCCGGCTTTGATTGCACGGCACGGGTTGCCGGAAAATATCGAGGGAGTTCTCGTGGCCGAAATCGCACCACGCTCGCCCGCGTCGGCCCGCCTGCAGCCGGGGGATGCCATCGAGCAGATCAATGACACGCCGGTGACTGATGTGGAGGCATACAACGCGGCGGTGGCGGCGTTGGGTCCGGACGAGCCGGCCATGTTGCTGCTGGCGCGTG
>CAYQMP010000287.1:0-3084 GCA_964418615.1 uncultured Chthoniobacter sp.
ATTTCGACAAACTGGTCGGTCGCCTCGAGGTCCTCAAAAGCGAAACCCCCGTGTTGGTCGGTGAGACGCCGGTGCGCAACGTCTCCGACTTGCGCGACGGGGACATGATCCAGATCGACGCCAACCAAGCCCTGCGCTGCAACTTCTCCGAACGACTCCTCGAGGAGGAACGCAATGTCATTCGCCACCTCGAGGTGCGCGACCTCGTCTGCCGTTTCAAGAACGGCGCCATCGGGGTCGACGGGGTCAGCTTTTCCGCCACCCGCGGCGAAATGATCTGCGTGATGGGCGCCAGCGGGTGTGGCAAGAGCAGCCTGCTGCGGGCCCTGGCCGGACAGTTCCCGCCGGTGCGCGGCGAGGTTCTGCTGAACGGCATTTCTCTCTACGAGAACTTCGACGCCCTCAAGCAATACGTGACCTACATCCCGCAGTTCGACGCCTTCGACGAACACCTGACCATCGGGGAAAACCTCGATTTCGCCGCGGCCATCCGGTCGCCTTACCTCTCGCGCCGCGAGCGCCGCAGACGCATCGACGGGAAGCTGGCCGAACTTGGACTGAACGAGCGCCGCGACAGCGTGGTCGGGGCAACGCACAAAAAGACGCTGAGCGGCGGCGAACGCAAACGGCTCAACATCGGCCTCGATATGATCGGTTCGGCCGACATCTACCTCTTCGACGAACCGACGTCCGGGCTCTCCTCGAAAGACTCGGAGCACGTCATGGAAATCATCCGGGCCATGGCGCACAACAAGATCGTCATCGTCACGATCCACCAGCCGAGTTCGAAAATTTTCCAGATGTTCAACAAAGCCATGCTGCTCGACCGCGGCGGGCGCCTTGTCTTCTTCGGCTCGCCGCCGGAGATGCTTTCCTACTTCGCCGAAGCCGAGCACCAGCAGCACTTCGGCACGCCGCTCGGGGGATGTCCCGCCTGCGGCACGACGCGTCCGGAGTTTGTCTTCGACGTCCTCGAAACGCCGCTGCGCGACTTGAGCGGCGATGTCATCTACGAGGAGAACGACCGGGCCCAACTCGTTCCCGTGCGCCGCTATTCGCCCGATTTCTGGCGCGACAAATACGAGGCTTGGCGCCTGATGCGCGACGTGCGGCAACCCGCCGCCGAACCCCCGGCGCCCGAGCAGCCCGAGGGCACCGCATCAGGCGAACCGCGCCGGGCTTGGAGCGTCCGACTGCGCGAGGAGTTTCTCCAGTTCCGCACCCTGCTGGCCCGCGCCTTCATCAGCAAATTGCGGAGCAAGGGCAACCTGGCCACGACCATGATTGCCGCGCCCGCTCTGGCCGCTTTGATCGGCGCGGTCCTGCGCTATTCCGAGGAAGGCACCTACGACTTCGCCTCTTCCTTCCACATTCCGACCTATTTGTTCCTCTCGCTCGTCGTGGCCATGTTCCTCGGGCTGACCAACAGCGTGGATGACATCATTCGCGATCGCCCCGTGCTCCAGCGCGAGCGCAACCTCAACGTGCGCCTCGGCTGGTATATTTTGGCCAAGGTTCTGACCTTGTCCCTCTTTGCGTTCATCCAGTGCGTTTTCTTCATCCTCATCGGCAACTGGATCCTCGAAGTGCGCGGCATGTTCTGGATTTTCCTGTTGGCCATGGTGCTCACCGCGGTCAGCGGCATCGCCATCGGCCTGCTCATTTCCAGCTTGGTCAGCGAGAGCAAGACGGCGGTGAATATCATTCCCATCGTGCTCATCCCGCAGATCATCCTCGGCGGCGCGTTGATCAAATACGAAGAGATGAACCAGAACCTCGACTTCATCTACTCGATCACCCGCTGGTTCTCCGAGCACCCCGACGCCGGCCAGCCGCGCAGCGACCTGCAGGTGCCGCTCATTTGCGAGTTCATGCCGATGCGCTGGTCTTACGAGGCCCTGGTCTACGCGCAGGCCAAATACAACCCCCTCACCGGTCGCCAAGACCGCATCCAGCAGCAGATCAACGCCCTGGCCGGGCGAAAAGATCTCACCGAGGCCGAGGAGACCCGTTTGGACGACCTCAAGGAATCCCTGGCCATCCTCTCGGGGCTTCAAGCCAAAGATCTTCCCGTCCTCGAGAAACGCATGCGCCGCCTCGACCAAGTCATCGAAGGCGAACCATTGCCGGAGCGCCTGCTCGAGATGTCGCCCGGTCCGGTCTCGGCCGAGCGACTCTTCGTGAACCAGAAAGTGACAGACCTGGTCAACAAAGCCGAGATGGAGCAGAGCGATTACCGCGAAAGCCGCTTCCTCAACGTCTTTTTCGGACCGGAGAAGCGCTACTTCGGCATCCAGTCCAGCGTTCTGGTCTTCAACGCGTGGGTGCTGGTCCTCTCCTCGCTGCTCATGTTCCAAGCCCTTTACTTCATCCTCCGCCACCAACTGAAAACACGCGCGGCATGATGGCTCTGGAAGACAACTTCGAGGACGTCCTCGGCAAAGCGATGCGCGGGCAAGGTCTCACCGCGCGCGAAGCGGCCGGCAAAGCGGGACTGAGCGAGAAAGCGGTCGACTCTTTGCTCGCCGGACGTTTTGCCGAAGCCGACGCCCGCGCCCTCGCCTCTGCATTGGCGCTGTCCGCGGATGCTCTGGTCAAGCTGGCCACCGGCAAGCACCGCCCCGATGTGCCGTGTCCGTCCTCCATGGTGGTGGTCAACACCCGCTACGGCGACATGTCGGTCAATGCCTACATCGTCTGGGATCGCGGCACCCGCGAGGCGGCTATCTTCGATACCGGCGCCGACGCCGCCCCCATGCTCGAGGCCGTTTCCGCCCACGACCTCCATGTGCTGGCCATTTTCCTCACCCACAGCCACGCCGACCACGTGCAGGCGTTGTCCGCACTGAAGCGCAAACTCGACGTCGAGGCGTGGTCCTCGGAACTCGAGCCCGTCCGCGGCACGAACTGCTTCCGCCCCGGCGACCTCTTCAATGCGGGTCATCATTTCATCCGCACGCGGCTTACCCCGGGTCACACGCCGGGCGGAACGACCTTCGTCATCGAAGGACCGGTCCTGCAAGCAGCCATCGTGGGCGATGCACTCTTCGCCGGATCGGTCGGCGGAATCCACAACGGCTACGC
>CAYQMP010000288.1:0-3080 GCA_964418615.1 uncultured Chthoniobacter sp.
CTGGCTATGACAATAAATACAGCCGGCCGAGGCGTAAATCGGCTGCCCGCGCGCGGCCAGACCGGAAAGCGGCGGCGGATTGATGTCGCCCGTCTCCTCGTCGGTCACCGGCGTGTAGCGCGCCAGGGCAAAGTAGGGATACGCAACCAATCCGAGCCAGGAGCTCAGGAAGGTCAGGAAAATCCCGACGACGAGAACGGGCATCCGGTTCATACGTTGAGCGGCTCCGGTTGGCGTCCTTGGTCACTGCCGAAGAGCGTCGGCTCGGTGCGCAGGCTGCCGACTTTGAGCAGGAGCAGGGTGAAGCTGACGGCGAAAACGATGTGGCCCGCGGTGAGCAGGACGCCCGACACACTGCGCAGGAACAACCACGGCTTGGTGTAGTCGAGCGTGGCCATGAAGGTGATGTTCGGATCGAGCAGGGCGAGGCCTTGCAGGATGCCGCCGATGGTCAGGACGACGACCATCATGCCGATGCCGATGGCCACCAGCCAGAAATGCCAGCGGATAAGGCGGGCGGAGGGCCATTCCCATCCGACGACACGCGGCAGGATGTAATACATCGCGCCGAACATGATCATGGTGAAGAACGCGTAGAGTCCGAGGTGCGCGTGGCCGACCGTGTAGTGCGTGAAGTGCGTGATGATGTTGAGCGACGGGATGGCCATGAAGCTGCCCTGCACGCTGGCCAGCGTGTAGCACATCGCGCCGAAGACGGTGAAGCGGAGGGTCGGGCTCCATTTCAAGGCCTGGAAATTCCCGCGCACCGTCATGTGGTGGTTGATCGCCGTGGTGATGACCGGGATGAACATCATCACGCTGGCCACCACGCTGGCGCTGATCAGCCACGCGGGGAAGGGTCCGCCGATGAGGTGGTGCATGCCGTTCCAGCTGTAGAAGAGGGCGAGCGACCAGAATCCGAGGATACTGAGGTAGTAGCTGTGGATCGGGCGGCCGAGGACTTTGGGGATGAGATAGTAGGCGGTGGCCAGTCCGAGCGGGGTGAACCACAGGCCGAGGGCGTTGTGGCCATACCACCAATTGACCGCGCCCTGCGCGCCGCCTTGGATCGGCTCGAAGTTGAGGAGCAAGTTCGCCGTGGAATAGAGCCAAGGGAACCAGAGGAAGGCGGCGAGCAAATACCATTGGCTCACGTAGACGTGACCCGGTTGGCGGAAGCGGAACATGATGATGGCCCACACCGCGATGAGTCCGAAGGCGACGAAGAGCATGAAGCTCGCGTAGTTCGGAAACTCGAGCCACTCGATGGAGCGTCCGTCGCCGGCGAGAATGCCGAGCGTTCCAAAGAGGAGTCCGACGTTCCAAAAGATGGCGGCGCCGATGAGCAGTTTGCTGTGACGCAGGGGCGTGCGGCAGAGGCGGGCCATGAGCCAAAGCCCCGTGCCGATGCCGGCGGATGCGGCCCAGCCATAAGCCACGGCATTCAAGTGCGCCGGGCGCACGCGTCCGAAGGTGAGCCAGCCCCACTGGTCGAGCAGGGTCGGGGCGTTCATCTTGAACGAAGCGAGGAGGGCGAAGACGGTGCCGACGAGCAGCCAGAAAACGGCCGAGGCGTAGAAAAGGACGACCGGCAGGCGCGTTGACTCGTCGATGAGGGCGCGTTGCGCCTTTTCCATTTCAGGCGTCACGGTGGAAGGATGGGCTTCGGTCAAAGTCGCGCTCATGATCGGATGGACACAGCTCCGCGGCGGAGCGGGCGGTCGGCTTGTTTGTCGGCAAAGGCGTCCGTGGCCGTGCCGACGGGTTCGTCTTCATCAAAAATGGTCTTCGATCCGTCTTCAAGATTGCGGAACTGCCCGGTCTTGGCCGCCCAGTAAAACGCGGCCAGCGTCGTGCCGCCGAAAAAGACGAGTCCGGCCGCGAGGAGAATGTAGACGATCGTGTTCATGGGGCGGCGGGTTCCTCCGTGGCAGGGGCCGCGGCTTCATCTGCGGCCGGCGGCACCGGAGTCGGGGCAGTGAAAGGCGGCGGGGTCGGTTGCGGGGCGGCGAGTCCGCCGGGTTTGACCGCGGAGCCGAGGGGGACATTCGGGTCGACCGGGTAAGCCGGACGCGGTCCGCCCTGCGCGGCGAGCTTGGCCACAGTCAGTTCCATGGCGCGGTCGAGCGGCAGGCGGACCAGACCCTTGGCTTGGTCGGCCCAACCGTAGCCGGTGGTGAGGGCTTTGTTTTCCTCGTCGATCTTGGCCAGGATTTCGTAGCGCTCCTTGGCGCGGATGGCTTCCTCATCGAACGAGGCCGGGTCGCCCGAGCCGAGTATCCACTGCACGCCGAGAGCGAAGAGCACGAAAAGCACAAACGCGCCGATGAACATCGGCCAGATGCTTTTCTCGCGCGGGGCGGCGGTGCTGTGCGTTCCGTGGTCCATCAGTTGCGCAGTTTGAGGGAATTGCCGAGACGCGGATCCTTGACCGGCCAGAGCGGCGCGTCACCGAGGCGTTTCATGAAAATGGCGGCCAACGTGGCGCCGATGGCCAGCAGGCAAACGAGGTCGAGCCAATGGAACACGGCGCCCGCTTTGTGGTAGGTCGGCAGGACGATGATGTACATGTCGAGCATGTGCATGAGCAGGATCCACGCCGCCACGGCGCAGAGGAGGAGCGGCTTTTTCTTCGTGCTTTGGAAGAGGAGGACGACGAAGGGCAGGAAGAAGTGCCCGATGACCATGATGATATTCAGCGTGTTCCAGCTCCCGGTGTTGCGGCGGAGGAACCAGACGGTTTCTTCCGGGATGTTGGCATACCAGATGAGCATGTATTGGCTGAAGCCGATGTAGGCCCAGAAGACGGTGAAGGCCAACATCAGCTTGCCCATGATGTGGTAGTGCTCGATGGTCACCACGCCCTCGAGGTAGCCCGCACTGCGCAGCGCGGTGACGAGCAAAACGAGCACGCACATCGAGCTGAGGGCCGAGCCGGCGAAGATGTAGACGCCCCACATGGTGGAGAACCAGTGGAAGTCGAGACCCATGAGCCAGTCGAACGCCCCGAAGGTCAGGGACAGCGCGAAGAGCGGGAGCATGGGGAAGACCATTTTGCGCGAGAGCCACGTGTGGCGCGC
>CAYQMP010000289.1:0-3069 GCA_964418615.1 uncultured Chthoniobacter sp.
GTAGGTTGTGGTGGGTGATGCCGTGCTTGTTTGTCTCGGCCGTGACGATTTTTTCGATTTCCCGGTGCACCGCCGGGTCGGCGGCGTCCATCAGGCCGCTCACGCTGCGGCGGACGAGGCGTACGCCGGAGACAAGGATATTGAGCGCTGCGGCCGCGGCGAAGAGGGGATCCCAGTAGAGCCAACCGGTGAATTGCACCAAGCCAAGGGCGACGAGCACGCCGAGGCTGGTCCAGCAATCGGTCAGCACGTGGTGTCCGTTGGCCTCGAGAATGATCGAACCACGCTTTTTTCCGGTCCGCACCAAATGCCAGCCAAGCGCGCCATTGAGTCCGGCAGCGAGCGCGGTGAGGGCAAGGCCGACCGGGATGTGCGCCAGTTCGGGTCCGCGGATGGCCGCGCCGACCGCCTCGTAGAGAATGTAGAGCGCTGCGGCCATGATCATCGCGCCCTCGAATCCGGCGGAGAAGAAGCTGATCTTGGCGTGGCCGTAGAGATGGTTGGCGTCGGCCGGACGCAGGGTCAGCCACAGGCTGTAGGCGGCGAAGGCGACGGCCACAAGGTGCGCGGCGCTTTCGCCCAGATCGCTCAGGATGGCCGTGGATCCGGTGTAGACCCAGGCCAATGCCTTGAGCGCGAGCAGGAAAACGCCGGCCGCAACGGAAAGCAGCATGGCGAACTTCTTTTCCGCCGCGGCGGACGGGGTGGGCAAGGCTTCTCCCATCGAAAGAGTCTGTGCCCGCCGTCATGGTGCGAGGCAAGTGCGATTTCGGCCTGAGTTTCTTGCCCCCCGGTGCATCGGCGACTTAACCTGCCGTGATTTTTGTCATGAACACGGACCTCGATAGAAAAGTCGGCGCGTTGCGGGGTGTTCCCGGTGGCGGAGAAGATGCGGATGCCGTTCGGCGGCGCATTTTTTACATCAATCTCAAACTGCGCGACCTCGGTTGCCCGACCTTTCCCGTGCAGCATGACGCGGAGTTCGCCGATCTGGTCGGCGGGCTCATGGCCTTGAACCGTGAGAAAGACCGCTTGCTGGCCAAACACCTCAGCCCGGCGGATGCGCGGATCCAGAACTTCCTCTACGATTATCTGCAAGATGATGTGGAGGTGCCGCGCCTTCCCCACCAGACCTTTGTGCTCGACCGCCACGGCTTGGCCCGCCAGCTCTCGTTGCCGCCGGACAAAGACGAATTTTCTTCGGACATCATCAATTCCTACCGCGTGCGTCAGGGCGTGCTGCACAACCCGAAAAGCGACCGTCGCACCACACAGGGTATTTTCCATGTCACCGAAGGCGGTTTGCCCGTGCCGGACGACAAGAAGGCCGTGCCCAAGGCGGTGTTCGGACGCCTGCTCAAAGCCGCGTTGCAGCCGCCGCGGGAATTGCTGCGTTTGCCTTTCACCTCGACGCTGCCCGAGTCGGCCGAGTGTTTCGTTTCCCTCCTGCTGCGGCCGGTGGTGTGCCCGGAGGTTGCCGGGGTCACGCCGGAGAAAAGCATGGAGGTGCGCTTCTTCGTGCCGGGCGGGCTGGTCTGCAATCTGGATTTCGTCGAAAGCATCTTCGGCAATGCGGGCGATCCGAACCTGCCGGACAATGACGCCGCGCTCGACACCGAACATTGGACCGGACACACGGGCTGCGTCATTCTCGCCCCGCACCTCAACAAACTGACCAAGGCGGAACTCGGCCTGCCTTCGTGGGACGAAGCGACCGAGCGTCAGCGGCGCGATGGCATGTGCTGGAAGTCGTCCGACGAACTCTACAACGACGGGACGGCTTTCAAGATCACCGCCCGCGACGAGCACGGTGTCGTCGTGACCATCATTTCGGACAACTACTTCGGCTATTGCAAAAAAGAGGTGAAAACCCAGATCAGCATGGCGGCCAACCTGTTCGGCAATGCCGAGGAGGAGCATGCCGGCGGGGCGCTTATTTTCCCGAGCTACGATTTGGCCGAGCAGATCGCCGCGGCAGACCTTCCCCTCGAAATGCCCCGCGGGTTTGACGAGGCCATCGCCCTGCTCGGGGACTCCGTGGAGGTGCGAGCGGAAGGCTATGCTGTCGATCGACACTATCCGGATATCATTTACGTTCCGGAAAACGCACGCTTCCAACTTCTCGCGCAGAGAGTGAGCTGGGAAAAGAACGGCGAGACGTACGAAATCCCGCTCCGTCTCGAGCAGCGTTACGTCCTGCCCTGCGGCTACAAGGTCCACATGGAAAAGCCGCCGGCCGGCCGGGCCTGGCGTCTCATCGGCACGATGGCCGAGGGAACCCTCTGCCACAAACCATGCACCGTTTCCGGCGGCGGCAAATCGGAAATTTCCAAGCCCATTTCCGACGCCATCCTTGCCGGTCCGATCTTCGTGTCCGACTTCAAAGCGGACTTCGACCAGGTCGATGCCCTGATCCGGCGCGATTATTCCGACCGCTATGCCGATCCCGCGCGGAACGGCAAAGACCACCGTCTCATTCTGAGTCCCAACCGTTCGCTCGGCTCGGTGATCAAACTGCTCACGCCATCCTCCGCCTTCAGCACGGAATACAATGCGTGGCTGGAGACCGTCCCGCAGCACATCAAGGAGCTGGTCTTCGTGCTCAAACGCTTCTACCGGCCGGAGTGGGGCGAGCACTGGCGGGAGAACTTCAGCGTGGATACGGTCAACGGCCTGCCGGCCAACGAACTGCGCTTCCACCGCCGCAAGCTGGTGGCCAACTTCCTGCGCGTCGGCTTCGACGCCGAGGATTCGTGGCGCACCTTCGGACTGCGCAAGGATTTCTTCCCGGCGGTGAAGATCCAGATGGAGGACGACATCACCGCGTCCACCGTGGTGCCCCGCCCGCTCGTTTCCGGTTTGCTTGATGCGCAGACCGAGCAGCTGCCCGGGGTCAAATTCGTCCGCAACTGCGAATACCGCCTGTTCCAGCGGCCGGACGATGCCATCCATCGTGGCTATGACAAAGTGACCGAATACGACTTCGCGCACGGGGGCAACTTCTTCTCCAACTATCAGCCGCTCACCGCGGAGGACGCGCGGCTGATTTTCGAGGATGCCATCGGGTAT
>CAYQMP010000290.1:0-3043 GCA_964418615.1 uncultured Chthoniobacter sp.
GGCGCTCGAGCCTTTCATTCGCCCCTTCCTGGCCAAAATCTCCGAGGCGGGTCCCGCCGTGCGGCGCATTTTCTGGATCGCCCCGCCGGTCAGCGGCGTGGTTACAGAGGAGGCGCAGGATATCCTCGTCGACCGTCTCGAGCAGTGCGGCGGCCCCGGTATGCGGGTGATCGATAGCCGCCAACTGATCGAGTATCCTTACCGCAACCTACAGCCCGACCGTCAGCATTTCTTCGGTCCGGACATGGAGATCTGGGCCGACCGCGTTTTCAACATCATCCGCGACGATCTCGGCGGCACGCCGCTCGGCTCCGGTGGCGCGCTCCTCGCGGGCGGCGCGGCTCCCGCGCCCGCGCCCGCCGTGGCGGAGGAAGCACCGGTGCTGGTCGTCCAGTGCACGCTGGAAAAGATGAATGTCCCCTACCGCCACGAGCAGATCGCGCCCTACCACGAATCGCTCGTCGCGTTCGTCTACCGCGTGCAGCGCGTGCTCAAGGGCGAATTCCGCGACAGCCACCTCGTCGTCCTCCATGCCGCGCACGTCGGCGGCAAACGTCAATCCATGCACCGCTTCCACCTCGGCCAAAGCCGGATCATGCGTCTGCTGCCCGTCGACCGGACTCCTTGGGCCACGATCAAGGCGAAGGATGACCCGCGCTTCCTCGAACTGGAGCGCTTCATCCGGGAGGACGACCACCGCAAGCTGGCCCAAGATCTGTGAGAGCCTTCCCGCACGCGCCGGCTGTCGTCCTCGTGCTGGCTGCGTGCGCCGCCCTCGCGACCCGCGCCGAATCCGCCATGACGCCAACACCGGTCAAAGTCATGCTGGTCGGAGATTCGCTTTCGGTCGGACCTTTCGGCCGTGCCCTCGAGCAGGCGCTGGTCAAGCGCTACGGACGCCGCGAAGTGAGCGTCTTCGCCTCGTGCGGTTCTTCGCCGGAGGACTGGCTGCCGGGACATCCGGTCTTCGTGACCAACTGCGGCTACCGCCAGAGCACGCCGGGCGGATCTTTTTCGCGGGAATACGAGAACGGCAAACGTCCGCCACCGGTGAAGACACCGAAGCTCACGAACCTGCTCGCCTACGTCAGGCCCCAAGTCGTGATCGTTCAACTCGGGACCAACTGGATGGACAAGCTTGCCACCGCCTCACGGCTCGATGGCCGGACCTACCGGAAGTTCATCCGTGATTTCATCGCCCGCCTCCGCCGCGGCCCCGGCCCGCGTCCGGCCATTTTCTGGGTCATGCCGCCCGCTTCCTCCAAATACCCGCCCGCCGTGCACGAAGCCGTCGAGCGTTGGATCGGCGAGGAGGCTGCTGCGCTCGGTTTTCGCACGATCAACTCCCGCATTCTAACCAGCCCTTACCGCTCCGGGCAGACCGGCGGGGACGGGGTGCATTACAGCGATACAGCCGGCCGTCGCTGGGCCAAGGGAGTGATGGCGGCGTTGGACCCGGTCCTTGATCGCTTGTCCCTTGCCCCCGCGCGCGCTGGGCGCTAGATGTTCTTGTGCGAACCATCTCCTGAAAACATGAGCAAATTCCTATTTTCCGCCCTTGCGGCCCTGCTCTGCGGCGCCTGCACCGCCGTGGAAGAAGCCGGCACGGATGTGACCGAAAAATTCGAGCAGGGCATCGCCGGACAAGGGCGACTCATTTCGCCCGATCCGACGGCGGACTCCTTCGGCCCTTACTACCGGTGAGCCGCTCCGGGGCTGGCGGAGCGAGTCCGTCCAAGGTCGTCATTCTCGACTTCGGGTCGCAATACACCCAAGTCATCGCCCGCCGTGTGCGCGAATGCCGCGTTTATTCGGAAATCCTCCCGCACACCACCACGGCGGCGGAGATCAAACGCAGCGGTGCGGCGGGTGTCATTTTTTCCGGCGGCCCGGCCAGCGTTTATGGCGCCAAGGCTCCGCGCGTCGACCGCGGCATCTACCGCCTCGGTCTGCCCGTGCTCGGTATCTGTTACGGCATGCAATTGATCGCGCGCGACCTCGGCGGCGCTGTCGAGTCCTCCGCCGAGCGGGAATACGGCCCCGGGCGCCTCACCGTGACGCGCAAAAACAAGCTCTTCGCCGGACTGCCCAAGCATCTCGATGTCTGGAACAGCCACGGCGACAAAGTGACGCGTCTGCCCTCCGGCTTCGTTGCCGTCGGCACCACGGAAAATTCCAAAGCCGCGGCCATCGCCGATGCCAAACGCAACTTCTACGGCCTGCAATTCCACCCCGAGGTCTCGCACACCCCGCGCGGCAGCGAGGTGATCGAAAATTTCGTCCTCGGCATTTGCGGGTGCCGGCCGGATTGGACCCCGGGTTCGTTCATCGAGCGCACCTGCGAGGAAGTGCGGGAGCAGGTCGGCGAGGACCGCGTCGTGCTCGGCCTCAGCGGGGGCGTCGATTCCTCGGTCGCCGCGGCGTTGCTCCACAAAGCGATCGGCGACCAGTTGACCTGCATCTTCGTCGACAATGGCGTGCTTCGCGCCGGCGAGCGCGCTTGGGTGAAAGAAATTTTCGGCCAGCACTTCAACATCGACCTGCGCATCGTCGATGCCTCGGCGCGCTTCTTCAGCCTGCTCAAGGGGGTCACCGACCCCGAGCGCAAACGCAAAATCATCGGCAACGAATTTGTCCGCGTCTTCGAACAGGCGGCCAAGTCCCTCGCGCGCCAGCGCAAAGGCCGTCCTTACCGCTTCCTCGCCCAAGGCACGCTCTATCCCGATGTCATCGAGAGTGTGCCCATCGGCGGCAATCCCGCGTCGCTCATCAAGAGCCACCACAACGTGGGCGGTCTTCCCAAGCGCATGAAATTCCAACTCGTCGAGCCGCTGCGGCAGCTCTTCAAGGACGAAGTCCGCGAGGTCGGCCTGCAGCTCGGACTGCCCCGCGAGATCGTCCACCGTCATCCGTTCCCCGGTCCCGGCCTCGCCGTGCGCATTCTCGGGGAGGTGACCCGCCCCCGCGTCCGCGTGTTGCAGGAAGCCGATGCCATCGTGCACGACGAGATGGTGGCGTCCGGCTGGTATGACCGCGTCTGGCA
>CAYQMP010000291.1:0-1269 GCA_964418615.1 uncultured Chthoniobacter sp.
TCGGCGCCGAATCGCAGCGGCTGTTTCTCGAGCAACTCGGCGGGAATCCAGTCCTACGCACCAAGGCGGACGGCGCTCCCTTCATCACCGACGAGGGCAACATCATTTACGATTGCGCCTTCGGACCGATCGCCGATCCCGAGGAACTCGCCGCCGAACTGCGCGCCCGCACCGGCATTGTCGAACACGGACTCTTTCTCGGCATGACCGACGACCTCGTCATCGGCACGCCCGATGGACTCCGGCACCTGCGCTACGACCGCGATAGCGGGACGGTGCGTGAAGTTCCGCTCGAGTAAAGGCGCCAGCTACCTCGCGTCTACTTTTTCCCATCCCCCCAAGCCTTCGACAGTCGCCCGCCCGGCACCGGAGGAATGGCCAGGCCGTCGGGCGCGTAATGCGCGACATCGTTGAAGACCGTGAGCCGCGCTTCCATGGAATCACGGAAGTCGAGAATGGTCAGCGAGGCCGGGTTCAAATCGAGATGGTCGCGGTAGCGGCGCGGGTCGAAACCGAGGATCGCTCCGAGCAGGAGCCGGATGGTCGCCTTGTGCGAAACGACGCAGATCATTTTCCCCGGATGCGCCGCTACGGCACGTAACAAAGCCGGCATGGCACGGGCCGTCACGGCGAGGCCGGTTTCGCCATCCTTCGGCGCGAAATTGTAAGGGTCTTTTTCCCACTTGGCATACATGTCGCCGAAATCGGTTTCCGCCTCTTGTCGCGTGAGCCCCTCCCACACGCCGTGGTTGATTTCGAGGAAGCCTGCATCCGGTTCGACCTGCTTGTCATGCGGTGCGGCCAGGATGCGCGCCGTTTCCATCGTGCGATCGAGGGGCGAAGCGTAGAAGGCGCTGATCGGCTGCGCAGCCAGGCGCCGCGAGAGGGCTTCGACTTGTCCGCGCCCGGCGTCGCTCAATTCCACATTGGTCGCCCCGGCAAAGCGGTCCTCGGCGGAAAGGACCGTCGCGCCGTGACGGATAAGAAAGACGCGCGTTTTCACGCCGACGTTGTACGCACAGCCAAGCGCGGACGCCAGCCCGCGACATGGTCGAGACATTCCGCGATGGCCGGAGCAATGAGCGCGAGACACTCGCCGATCGCCGTCGGGCGCCCGGGCAAATTGACAATGAGCGAGCGACCGGCCACTCCCGCCACGGCGCGTGACAAAATTGCCGTCGGCACTTTCGCGAACGATTGGACCCGCATGATCTCGCCGAAGCCGGGCAGTTCCTTGTCGATCACCGCCCGCGTGGCTTCCGGAGTGAC
>CAYQMP010000291.1:1369-3008 GCA_964418615.1 uncultured Chthoniobacter sp.
CCGAGCACAAAAAAGTGACCAAGAGTATTGACACCACAACCTGTGGTGGTATCAACGCATCCAAGTTAGGTCGAAACACTATGCGTTGCCCCCGTTGCGGAGACATGCGCGACCGCGTCATCGATTCGCGCACCATTCAAGAAGGCGATCGAATCCGTCGTCGCCGGCAATGCGTGGCCTGCGGAACCCGCTACACCACCTACGAGGCGATCGAGCAGATCGAGCTTCGCGTCCTCAAACGCAACGGCCGCACCGAGCCTTTCCACCGCTACAAACTCCTCAGCAGTCTTTCCAAGGCCTGCGAAAAGCGTCCGATCAAACTCGACACCCTCGAGCGTCTGGTCGACGAGATCGTGGTCGAACTCGGGGCCGAAACCGGACGCGAGGTTCCCAGTCGGCTCATCGGTCTGCGTGCCATGGAAAAACTGCAGACCGTCGATCCCGTGGCCTACGTGCGCTACGCCTCGATCTACCGCCAATTTCAGGAAGCCGGCGAATTCGTCGACGAGGTCGAGCAAATGCGCAAACGCACCCCGCGCCGTGCCGACCAACCCGAGCTTTTCAACGTCCCGGCCAAAGCACCGAAGGAACCCGCCGTCCCCGCATGATCGCCTTCGCCGACAACCTCCCCTTGGTCCGCCTCCCCGACAAGCGCGCCATCAAATACGAGCGCGCATGGCTCGAGCGCGCGGTGGCCGATGCCGCGGAGGAAGCCGGTTACGACCGCTGGTGGCTCGCCCCGCACGTGGCCGAGAGCGTGACCAGCTATCTCGAACGCGAATTCGAAGAAAACATCATCGCCAGCCAATGCCTGCGCACCCTCGTTTCCAGCGTGCTGCAAGTCATCGGCTACCCCGAAGTGGCCCGCGGCTTCAAATTACCCGATCCGCCGGTGCGCATTTCCCTCGCCGCCTTGGCCGAATCGGCCGGCACCGGCTACGAACTCGCCTTCTTCCACGAACTCGACCGCACCCTGCGCCGCGTTCTTTCCTCGCGGACCCCGCGGATCGAACTTTGCGACCTGGCTGCCTGCGTCAAACGCCTCCGCCGCGCCCGCGCCTGGCGCAAGGACTGCGCCGCCCTGCGCAACGAAATCGTGGCCCACGTGCGCGGACAAGCCGTGCGCCTGCGCCGCAAGCGCGGACTCGAACTCGAGCTGACATGACCCTCTTCGAGCGCATCGCCGCGGGCGAGATCCCGGCCGACATCGTCCGCAACGACGACGAAGTCCTCGCCATCCGCGACATCAACCCGCAGGCCCCGGTCCACATCCTCGTCATCCCGCAGCGCGTCATCCCGCGCATCGGCCAAGCCCGCGACAACGATGCGACCTTGCTCGGCAAACTCCTCCTCGCCGCCCGCGACATCGCCAAACAGGAAGGACTCGACGAAACCGGCTACCGCCTCATCATCAACCACGGCCCCCACGCCGGCGAAAGCGTCCCTCACCTGCACGTTCACCTTCTCGGCGGACGTCCGCTCGATTGGCCGCCGGGCTAAGACCGAGTTCTGGAAAATTCTACACTTTGCTGCCTGCAAGCCGCGTCCCCAAGCTTTTGGACCTCTGGCAAGGTGGATCGCGCCGTCCCGGCGCGATATTTCAGTCCGGTTATCGCGATGGGGACATCGCGATCCACCC
>CAYQMP010000292.1:0-3006 GCA_964418615.1 uncultured Chthoniobacter sp.
CTCACGGTCGGCGCGGTCAACGATGCGGTGAGCGGCGGGGTGCGTTCGCCGTCGGTGGGAACCATGTCGTCATTTTCCAGCTGGGGTCCCTGCGATGACGGCCGCATCAAGCCGGACGTGGTGGCCAATGGCGTCAATCTCAACTCCCCGATCAGCACGGGTGACGCCGCTTATGACATTTACAGCGGCACGAGCATGGCGACTCCCTCCGCGGCGGGATCGGCGGCGTTGCTGGTCCAGCTCTACCGGCGTGAATTCTCCGGACAGCTCATGCGTGCGAGCATGCTCAAAGCGTTGCTCATCCATACGGCGGATGACTTGGGCGCGGCGGGGCCGGACTACAAGTTCGGCTGGGGTTTGATCAACACGAAGGCCGCGGCCGACATCATTCTCGCCCACAAGCAATACCCGGCCACGCCGAAGTTGATCGAGGGTTCGATCGCCAGCGCGGCTGCGCCGCAGACCTACACCTTCCAGTGGGACGGCGTCAGCCCGATCCGTGCCACGCTCTGCTGGACCGATCCGGCGGGCACGGCGCAGACGGCGCAGGACAGCAGGACGCCAAACCTGCGTCACAATCTCGACCTCAAGATCACCGCGCCGGACGGCACCACGGTCTACGAGCCCTTTGTCATGCCGTTCGTCGGCACTTGGACAGATGCCTCGATGGCTTCGCCGGCCACGCGCGGCAAGAACGACGTCGACAATGTCGAGCAGGTCTATTTGACCAGCCCGGTGCAGGCCGGCACCTATACCGTGACCGTGTCGCTGGACGGCAGCCTGACCACGGCCTCGCAGGCTTACTCCATCGTGCTGACCGGCGGTGCCGAAACGCAGGCGCCGCGCATTGTGTCCAACGGGGCGACGCTTACGACCGAGGGCTGCGGGTCGGGCAACGGCGTTCCCGATCCGGGCGAAATCGTCACGGCGGCTTTCACGCTGCGCAACACCGGCACGCTCGCCTCCTCGGAAGTCACAGCCGTTTTGCTCGACCAGAGCGGTGTCACCGCGCTGACCACGGCGCCGCAAAGTTTCGGAACTTTGGCTCCCGGCGCCTCGGCCACGCGCAGCTTCGAGTTCGTGGCGGACGGCGAGTGCGGCGGGACGATTTCCGCAGTATTGGAAATCCGCGACGGCGGGGAGGTGGTCGCGACTATCCCGCATGAGTTCGATCTCGGCACGGTCAGCACGTCCTCTTCCACCCATGCCAACGCCACGCCGATCACCATCCGCGACAACACCACGGCCACGCCTTATCCCTCGACGATCAATGTTTCGGGAGTCGCGGGTCCGGTTTCTGCGGTTCGGGTTACCCTCGCGGGCTTCTCGCACACTTATCCGGAGGACGTGGACATCGTGCTGGTCTCACCCGACGGCCGCAAGGTGGCCCTGATGGGTTCGGTCGGGGCGGGCAATGATGCGGTTGATGCCACGCTCATTTTTGATGATGCCGCCACCGGAACGATCGGCGGGACGGTCGCATCGGGAACTTACCTGCCGAGCGGCAGCGTCGCCACCATGCCGGCGCCTGCGCCTTCCGGTCCTTACGCCGGCTCGCTCTCCGAATTCCGCGGGACGCAAGCGAACGGAGCCTGGGTGCTCTACATCGCCGATGCCGCAGCCGTGGATATCGGCACCATCTCCGGTGGCTGGTCGCTGGAAATCATCACGAGTGAACCGGTGTGTTGCGCGGAAAACACGCCGCCTGTCTTCGCCGGCATCGCACCGCAAACGGTTGTCGTCGGACGGCCTTTGAGTTTCGCGGTGACAGCCACCGATGCGGTCGATGGCGATCCGATTACCCTGACGGCGTCCAATCTCCCGCCGGGAGCGACCTTCAACGCCACGGACGGCGCCGGAAGTTTCGCTTGGAGCGCGGCCCAGCCCGCGGGGAGCTACTCCCCGACTTTCCACGCCGCCGATGTCGATGGCACCAACTCCATCACGGTGCCGATCACGGTGCAGACCAACCAGCCGCCGGTCATTTCCCCGATCGGCAATCAGACGGTCATTGTCAATGGCACGCTCGAGTTTCCGGTGCTGGCCTCCGATCCGGTGGGTGACGATCCGATCACGTTGTCCGCCTCGAACCTGCCTGCCGGCGCGACCTTCACGGCGACGAACGGCTCGGGATACTTCCGCTGGACCAATGCTTCTCCGGTCGGCAGTTACAATGTCTCCTTCCGCGCTTCCGATGTGGCCGGCACGACGGGCGAGGACATTGTCGTATCCGTCACGGAGCCGCCGAGCTTTGCCACTTATTACGAGAATTTCGACGACACCACGGCTTGGGGTGGAGGGAACACGGGTTACGGTCTGAGAACATTCGGCAACGACTTCGATGCGCCCTCCGGTGATTATTTCACGGCCAACGGCGCTCTTCGCGAGACGACTGACACGCTTGGAGGGAACGCGTGGCGTCTGGGCAGCGAAACAACAGGAAATCTCTACGTCCGCTACGTGACGACCAACACGATCACCCGCTTTGCCATGAACCTCGCGCGTTGGGACAATGCCCCGACCCCAAATTTCGAGATCCGCTACAGCACCGATAGCGGCGCCAGCTACACGACGCTCTTTTCGGCCGATGGCAGCTGGTTTGAGGGGGACAAGGTTTACAAGCGCTACGATTCCGGGGCGGTGGACATCGTCCCCGATCCCGGCCAGGAAGTCTTCATCGAGCTTTTCCGCAGCACCGGCGAGCGCATGCTGATGGATGATTTCGAAGCGGACTATGACGTCCCGGCCTTGCCACCGGTCATCACCGGACCGTTGGAGGCGACGGCCTCGGTGGGCCAGGAGTTCTTCTATGTTGTTGTGGCGGACAACGCGCCCGCTGCATTCACAGCCACGGGATTGCCGCCGGGCTTGGAATTCGACTCTGCTTCGGGAGTGATCTTCGGTTTTCCGACCACCGCCGGGTCGTATCCCGTGCAGATCACGGCGAGCAATGCGTTCGGAGAGGACGCAGCCGAGTTGGTCATCACGGTGATCGAGGGTGGGGGA
>CAYQMP010000293.1:0-3006 GCA_964418615.1 uncultured Chthoniobacter sp.
AAAGTCCAGTATCGGTTGGGTCCACCGGTCTCCAAGCGGATCTCGGCTCGCTGAGCAGTGTTCCGGAGGTAGGGACACGCGGCTCGCGTGTCCGCAGGAAGGAGAGCGGACGAGCGAGCCGCTCGTTCCTACCTCAGGTAGCAATGTCCAACGTCTTTTGCGAACGGGTCCGAAATATCGCGCTGTGTCCAAACCCCAGCGCTGACACAAGCGACACAAGCCTTTGCGGAGACTCCCTCGTGTTTGTTTTGCCGACTGGGACCGATGGCATCAGGCACCCAAGATGAGAGGATTTTCGCGATTGTTGTTTCATTTGCTGCTCTCTTTTTTTGCGTTTCGGCGAATTTCGCGTATTTTTTTATGTTTCGGTTGAACCAACCGGAGTCCCTCGCAGTCAGATGTTTAGGACAAGCGGAGCTCCGGCAATTTACGACAGCTCCCAGCATCCTCCCGACCCATGGCACAACGGCGCAAAACAAGATGGCTTGTCATAGCCCTCGCGGTCTTTGCTGCTGCTTTTGGCGCGTGGATTTTTCTCGATCGCGGCGCCGATTCTGTCGCGACTAAGGGCGACGCCGCGGCCCCTGTCCAACCGGCGCCGAGGAAGGAAATTGTTCGCCGTGCGGCGGATGAGCCTTCCCGTGCCCCGGTCTCTGCGTTGCCCTCCGGCGCCATGCCTGCGGCCACGCCTGTCTCTTCGCGCACTGTGGCCACGGCCGCGGTTGCGGCAACCGACTCCAGTTTGCCGGCTCCGCACCGACCGGAGAAGTTGAAGCCCGGTCGTTACAAATTGCAGCCTAATGCCGCTGTCATCGATTGGGAGATTCTTCCGAGCGATGCTTCCAAGCCGAATGTCGTCACCCGCGTGCAGCTACTGGACGTGACCGGCGGTCTGGCCGCCGCGGCCGCCACTCCGGATGAGGCCTTCCGCCTCGCTGCGAATGAGGGCGTGAAGTATCCGTTCCTGCGCGTCGAGGAGGAACTCACGCTCGATGCGCAGGAGCGCGTGGTCGCCCAGCGCGTTACCCGTGAGATGATCGCCGACGAAATCATCGTCAAATTTCCCAAAGGCACCCCGGCCTCCGCTGCGGCGGTCTTTGCCACGCAACTTGGCGGCGTGGCGGCGTCGGAGCCTTTCACCGAGGACACTTGGCTCATTGCCGTCCCCGTCGCTTTGCGTGCCGTTCCGGTAGCCCTCGAAAGCAGCGAAGCGGCTACGCCTTACGCCGAATACGCCGAGCCGAATTTTGTTCTCAGACCCGCCGCAACTCCGGACGACACGAAATATGCCGATTCTTGGCATTGGTCGCGCATCGATGCCCCGAGCGCGTGGGAGCGCCGCACCAGCGGCGAGGGGGTCATCGTGGCCGTTATCGATTCCGGCGTGCGCTACACCCACGAGGATCTTGCCGCCAATATGTGGGTCAACCCCGGCGAAACGGCCGGCAACGGCATTGATGACGATGACAACGGTTACATCGACGACGTCTACGGCATCGACGAGTATTCCGACGACGGTGATCCCCTTGATGGCACGGGCCACGGCACGCATTGCGCCGGTTTGGTTGGCGCGGTCGGCAACAACTCGAAGGGTGTGACCGGCGCCGCTTGGTCCGGTGTCGACATCATGGCCCTGCGGTTTATCGACGAGTTCGGCACGGTGTCGGATAATGTGAAGTGCATCGACTACGCCATTGCCAAAGGGGCGGATATCATCAATGCCAGTTACGGGAGTGCGACCTTTTCTTCCTCCGAGGCTTCCGCCATCAACCGGGCGCAGCAGGCGGGAATCATCATGGTGGCCGCGGCAGGCAATGGCGGACTGGACAGTATTGGCGACGACAATGATGCCACGCCATTCTACCCGGCGAGCTACACGGAATACAGCGCGCCGGGACGCACTTATGCTTTGGATAACATTATTTCGGTCGGTGCCACGACCAGTTCGCCCACGAACGAAGGTCCCGCCAGTTTCTCCAACTACGGTGCGGCCAGCGTCGATATCTTCGCTCCCGGTGTCGACATCTGGTCGACGCGCGGACTGAATGACAGCAACTACGATTTCGGGAGTGGCACGTCGTATGCGGCGCCGATTGTCAGCGGCGTCCTCGCCTTGCGCAAAGCGGGGCGTCCCGGGGACTCCGTCAGTGAATTGATCGCCGGTGTCCTGGATGGTGCCGATTCTCTGGCCAGTCTTTCCGGGCTCGCCGTGACCGGCGGCCGGCTCAATGCCAACAATGTGGTCTATGATGCCGATGCCGTTTTGGCCACGGCCTGGCACCGCCCGGCCTACACCGACGGGCTGATCGGCAAGACCATGCGCGATCCCGTTTACGAGATCGCCCGCGGCACGAATTTCACGGTCTACAGCGGGGTGCGCAAATTCAACAATGCCTATGGCACCGCCAACCAGACGGGGGGAACGCTTTTCTACCGCGCCGGAACCAACGGGGCCTGGAGCAGCAACTCCCTCGGTTTTTACACCAACTCGGGCGACTACCAATTTTGGTCGGCCCAAGTGCCGGGCACGGCGACCGACGGCATCGTCCAATACTACTTGAAGTTGACCTTCGATTCGGGTGTGGCCGGGACGAATTACATTTACGGCGGGGACAACGAGAGCACCGTGACCACGGACGAATCGGCCGCGCAAGCGCAGCCCTTTTCGGTGCGTGACCGCCCCTCGTGGGTCTACCACGGCGACAACCGGGCGGTGAACGGCAACAATGTCACCTTCACCACGTTGGTCGGCTACGGAGCCAATGACGCCTCGAACAACCTGATCTACCAAGGCGCCGATTTCGGCGCGCTCTACTACACCACGAACGGCACCGCGCCGGTCGGCTCGCAGGGCAACGCGGGCAATGGGGACACTTTCGTCGTCTTCTTCACCTATCAAGGCCTGCAGGAGGACGCGAGTCCGGCCGGCGACGCCATGAAATGGACTGCTCTGGTGACGAACATGCCCACGTTCCAGAACATCAACTACCGCATCGGATTCTGGAA
>CAYQMP010000294.1:0-2993 GCA_964418615.1 uncultured Chthoniobacter sp.
GGTAAGTGGGATCTGGGATCGCTGAAACGTTTTCTGCCGACGTCGCGCGGCTTCGATGAGTTCTATGGATTCGTCAACACGGGCATCGACTACTACACCCATAAGCGTTACGGCGTCCCAAGCATGTATCGGAATGCGAAGCCAACAACCGAAGACGAAGGAACGTACTGCACCGACTTGTTCGAGCGTGAGGCGATGCTGAGCGCGCGCGGAAAGGTGCTCGGGCGGTTCGACATTTCGGCCGTGCCGGTGCCGGCGCCGTCTCGGCGGCAACCCGCAATGACGCCTGAAATGGCGCGTGCGATGGCTTTTGAGTCAACGCAACGCGGGCTGATGGCGCTTCAAACTGTGCCGGGACAACGGTTGTTCAATGAGTTGCTTTTTCGGGGGCATGAAGCGTTCGAGGCGAATCCGGCGCTTCTGGCCGAGACGGCGCCCATCGTAACGTTTGACGGCGGCTGGGCTGCTGTCGCGGACGTGGTGATGCCTGGGAAGAAAGACACTCGGATTCTGAAGGACATCGGCAACGCGGGATGCGCCTTTCGTTTTGAATACGGTGGTTTGCGGGCCAGTGGGTTGTGGACGTATGCGGAAACGCTGGCGACGAGGGGGCGGCGGGCGTCTGTCTCCTTTACGCTGGGGGCTCCGCTGCGTCCTCGGTTCATTTACAGCCTTTCGGGGGCATCATCCGATGACGCAAGGCGGGCGCGTCAACTGGTGCCTGCCCTGAGGCATGAACCTCCCGTGGGCGGCTTGGGGCGTCCAAACGAAGCGGGCGCGCTGTGGAGTCTTTCGCGGCTGTTCGTCCTCGTGTGCGTCGGGCGGGCCGAAGAGATGGCGGAGGAGGGCGGCATCGTCCTCGACGAAACGAGGTGGCGGGCGATGGCCAAGCGGGCCGGCGTGCCGGAGGCGTTGATGCCGAAGGTTATCGACTCGTGGCTTGAAGGCGAATCGGAGCGGGCTCCGGCTCTGCTGAAGCGCATCGAGGGCGCGGGCGTCAATGGCCGTTGGACGCTGGCGGACGCGCATGTCCTCGAGCGAACGTTCATCGAAGAGGGGGGCCGGCGTCGGTTGCTCGGGCGTGACAACGGGCGGATTGCGACGGCGAAGAAACGGGCGGCGGTGGTTGAGAATCTGAAGAAGGCGCGGAACAAGAGGGGCGGGAAAGGCGCATGAATGGCCGTTTTTCTATCGTTCCCCCTTCTAACCGGCATCGTTCCCCCCTCTAACCGGCATCGTTCCCCCTTCTAGCGGAACCTCGGTTGAATGTTTTCGAGGGGTTGCGCGGTGTCGCTCTCTAAGGGAACGGAACGGTAGTGTAGGAGCGTCCTCCGTCACCCTCCCTGTCGGTCGGGTGCCGGCGGCCGGATTCGTGCCTGGCTCGACGATTCGGGCGGGCCGAAGAAGCCATTGAGCCGCGCTTCCCGTTCGAGGGGGTTTCCCTACCCGGAAGAAGGCCAGGGCGGTTCAATCATCCTCGAGCTGTCGAAGTAGCTGGCGGCGTCGGCGGAAGGCGTACCACGGCGCGGCGGCGAGACTGGCGATTCGTGCGAGGCGGAGCCGCTCGGCCTCGAGTGCGCGGGCGAGCTCGGCGGCGCGGATGCGCTCGGCCTCGAGGTCGGCGACGGTGGCCAGGTGGGTTGCGACGAGGTGGGCCGCGTCGGCGCGTACCTGGGCGAGCTCTCGGTGGGCGGTGGCAACGGCGGCAAGGTGGGTTGCCACGATGGCCGGGAGGCTGTCGGAGGCGTTTCCGGTGGCAACGTCGGTTGCCGGATGGGGCTCGGGGGCGCGGTAGTAGGTTCGGCCGTCCGGGGCTCTGAATCTCTCGACGGTGCCTTGTTTCACGCGGTGGCGAACGGTGCGCTCTGCGATGCCGAGGGCGGCGGCGAGGCTCGCGGCGGGTTGCCATGCGGTCGGGTCGTCGGTGTGCCTGTCGTGTAGGATTTCAGCGGTCGCGGTCATCGTCGGCCGTCTCCATTGCCGGCAAGGCAAGACGGTCTTGCCATGGCAAGCCTGTTGCCGGGCGGTGCCTCCGTCCAGTTTTCTTCCGGGTAGGGCAAGCGTCCTCGGAGCGCGCCTCGATCTCGGAGCGGGATCGAGCTGGGGGCGAGCTCGAGGTGGCGGCCGGTGACGAGGTGGGCTCGTCCTCGAGGTGGGCTTGGGGCGGTTTCACCCCCCCCAGGGGGTTGAAACCTTGGAAGGGGGCGCGGGCTTTATCCCTACCCATTTTCGCACGGCGGGGCCCCATGTTTCGGGCGGTTGCGCGGGCATGGGTTGGCCGGCCTCCACATCTACGGCCTCCAATGGCAAGCGGCGCTCGGTTGTCATTTCGGGCCATTTCGTCGGCATGGTTGCGGTTGCTATCGTTTCCGGGCGCGACAAGGCGCCTGGGCCGAATCGCGTCATCCTCTCGTGGTTGGCTGGGTTGCGCGCATTCGAGACTTCGGCGCGGAGCGGTTTCGCGTCGTTTTCGTGAGTTGACATAATGAGTGTTATCGGACATTGCCTAGTTAGTCCGTGGTGCGTCAGGTGTTTACGGGCTTGCTTTTGTCCTGTTGTTCTGGGATAGTTCGGGTGTCGGCGCGGATGCCGGCGGGAGGTGAAGCGGTGACTGACTGGCGGATGATGAAGATACCGGTTGAGCTGGTGGAGCGGGCGGGCGAGCTCGTGCCGTCGGTGACGGCGCGGACGACGGGCGGCCTCGGGGGCGGCCTCGGGGGCGGAAAGTGGACTGCTACCGCTGTTTCGCGGCTGGCTCTCGACTGGGGCCTCGGATACCTGGAAGCCTGCATGGCTGCCGGCGCTCCCCTCGTCCCCCCTGCGGGGCCGGTGCGCGGCGTCGGTGTCGGCGACGAGGTTGAGTTCCGGGACGGCGTGAACGACTCGGACGGGCGCGTCCTCGAGGTGGCTCCGGGCGGGCGCTGCCTCGTGGCCTGGGATAGTGGCGTGAAGCTCTGGCACGATGCCGATGAGGTGGCGGGAATCGTCGGCGA
>CAYQMP010000295.1:0-2988 GCA_964418615.1 uncultured Chthoniobacter sp.
TCCATGTAAACCTGTCCGCCGGCTGCATGGACCATGTCGCAGATTTCGCGGATGCTTTCCTCGAACACCCCGTGCGTCGACGGGTAGGTGACCATGAGCGCGGCGATTCTCGGTCCGTGCTGCTCGACCTTCTTGCGCAAGTCGGCCACATCGACATTGCCCTGCGCATCGCAACCGACCGGAACAACGGTCATACCGGCCATCACTGCGCTGGCCGGATTAGTCCCGTGCGCCGAGGTGGGAATGAGGCAGATGTTGCGGTCCTTGTCGCCGCGGGCGTGATGGTAAGCGCGGATAACGAGGAGGCCGGTGTATTCGCCCTGAGATCCGGCGTTGGGCTGGAGCGAGACGGCGGCGAAGCCGGTGATCTCGGAAAGCCATGCTTCGAGTTGACGGAACAGCTCGCCGTAGCCCGCGGCATTCTCGACCGGCGCGAAAGGATGCAGGTTGCCGAACTCCGGCCAGGTGACCGGGATCATCTCCGCCGCGGCATTGAGTTTCATGGTGCACGAACCGAGCGGGATCATGCTGTGATTGAGCGCGAGGTCGCGGCCCTCCAAACGCCGCAGGTAGCGCATCATCTGCGTCTCGGTGTGGTAGGAGTTGAAGACCGGGTGGACGAGGAAAGCGGAGGACCGCGCCACGGCGGGAGCCAGGGCATGCGGGAGGATCTCGGCCACCGGCTCGAGTCCGAAGAGACCGAGGAGCGCATTGAGTGCGGTCAGGTCGGTCGTTTCGTCCAGTGCGATGCCGACCGAACCGTCGGAATACTCGCGAAGAAGAATGCCGGCTTTGTCCGCGGCGATCGGGCTCTTCGGCGTTACGCGCAAGGTATCGAAGAAAATGTCGTGATGAACCGTGTGTCCGGCTTCGCGCAACGCATCGGCCAGTGTGGCCGCCGTGTCGTGGACGCGTTGCGCGATGGCCCTCAATCCTTCGGGCCCGTGGTAGACGGCATACATCGAGGCCATGACCGCGAGCAGCACCTGTGCAGTGCAGATGTTGCTCGTCGCTTTGTCGCGACGGATGTGTTGCTCGCGGGTTTGCAACGAGAGTCGCAGGGCGGGGTTGCCGGCGGCGTCTTTGGAAAGTCCGATCAGTCGTCCGGGCAGGCGGCGCTTGTGGTCGTCCTTCGTGGCAAGGAATGCGGCGTGGGGTCCGCCATAGCCGAGCGGCACACCGAAGCGTTGCGCGCTGCCCACCACGATATCCGCGCCGAATTCGACCGGCGGTTTGATCAGGGTGAGAGCAAGGAGGTCCGTGGCTACGACCAAACTCCCGCCGATGGCATGCACGCGCGCGGCGAAATCACCGTAGTCGTCGATTCTTCCGTCCGTGCCCGGATACTGCACCAAGGCGCCGAAGTAGGACGGGTCGAGCACCGCGTCGGACCAAGGTCCGGTCACGATCTCGATGCCGAGAGGCTCGGCGCGGGTGCGGAGGAGGGAAATGGTCTGCGGGTGGACATTGTCCGCGACGAAAAACTTTTCGCCCTTGCCCTTGATGCCGTGGGCCATGGCCATGGCTTCGGCGGCAGCCGTCGACTCGTCGAGCAGGGAGGCGTTGGAAATTTCCATGCCGGTGAGGTCGGTGACCATAGTTTGGAAATTGAGCAGCGCCTCGAGACGACCCTGGGCCAGTTCCGCTTGGTAGGGCGTGTAGGCCGTATACCAGCCGGGATTTTCCAAAATGTTGCGCAGGATGACCGGCGGGGTGTGGCAGTTGCTGTAACCCATGCCGATATAGCTCGGTTGGATTTTGTTCTGCGCGGCGAGGCTGCGAATCTCGGCAAGGGCGGCGTGTTCGTCGAGCGGGGCGGGCAGGTCGAGGGGTTCGCGGCGGCGAATGGTTTCCGGAACGGTCGCGTCGATCAAGGCGTCGAGGTTCGGCGAACCGATGGCCCCGAGCATGCGGGAGATTTCGGCGTCATCGGGACCGATATGACGACGGACAAAACCAGACTGCGTGGCGGCGGCCTTGCTCATGCGGTGCAGGTCAGCCGATTTGCGCGCGGTAGTCGTCGGGGGATTTGAGCGCGTCGAGTTGCGACGGATTGGAAAGTCGGACCTTGTAAAGCCAGCCGTTCTCGTAGGGCGAGGTGTTGACCAAAGCAGGCTCGGAGGCGAGGGACTCGTTGACTTCGGTCACTTCTCCGTCGACGGGCGAATAAATGTCGCTGGCTGCTTTGACGGATTCGACCACGGCGGCCGGTTGCCCTGCGGTGACCGCGGCACCGACTTTCGGCGGGTCGACGTAAACGATGTCGGTCAGTTCGTTCTGTGCGTGGTCGGTGATGCCGACGGTTCCGGTGTCACCGTCGATGCGGATCCACTCGTGGGTTTCGGCGTATTTCAAATCGTCAGGGACATTCATGATGGTGGGCGCCGCGGAGGTTACGCCGCGCGGGCAGATGATGGACGATAAAAGGGCTTCTTTTCAACCACAGCGGCAAAGTGGCGGCCCCGAATGTCAATTTGGACGGCCTGACCGGGCTTGGCCAGCGCCGGCGGCAGGTAGGCCATGGCGATCCCCTCGTTCAGGCTGGGCGAGAGGGCACCGCTGGTCGTTTCCCCGACCGGTTGGCCGTCGACCAGCACCGGATAGTGAGCGCGGGGCGGGGGGCTCTTTTCGGTCATGCGCAGGGCAACCAGTTTCGAAGGTAGCCCGGACTCTTTCTGGGCCAGCAGGGCATCGCGGCCGATGAAGTCGGGCTTGTCCAGAGCAACAAAGATCCCGAGCCCGGCCTCGAGCGGCGTGCGCTCGGGAGAGAGATCGGATCCGTTGAGCGGATAACACATTTCGAGACGCAACGTGTCGCGCGCCCCGAGCCCGCAAGGTTTCGCGCCAGCCTTGAGGATGGCCGCCCAAACATCGCCGGCTAGACTGTTGGAAAAGAAAAGTTCGAAGCCCGTCTCTCCGGTGTAGCCGGTGCCCGCCGCGATGACCGCGCCGCGGCATTTTTCCATGGCAACAAATGTGTTCCGCGCG
>CAYQMP010000296.1:0-2972 GCA_964418615.1 uncultured Chthoniobacter sp.
TGTGATGGTTTTTTCCGGGCCGGCGACTGCGGGGGGGCAGGACCGGCTCTGAAGAAAAAGACACCCTTCTCGAAGGCGTGCTCGCTGCATTCGATGAATCAGCCGGAAGACTCTGTGAATCGGCCATCGCCACGCCGAAACTCACTGGAGCCGGCGCCCCGCCCCTGCGAACATCGGCGGCATGTCAGCCGTGAAGCCCCTGCCTGCCGCCGGATGGCGCGGCTTTTTCGCGCATAGTTGGCCCTTCTGGCAGATGAACCTGTTCTTCTGGGTTCCTTACGGTTTCCTGGCCTTCGGCATCCGTGTGCTCTGGGGTCAGACGCCCCTGCGCGCCGCGCTGTCCACCCTCGTCTTCGAGGGAACGTGCGTGTTGCTTTCGCTCATCCTGCGCGCGTGCTACCGGCGGGCGGACCGTGTTTTCGGATTGATGCCGGCCCTGCTCCTTATCGTCCTGAGCCTCGCCGCCGCCCTTGCGCAAGGCGCGGTGGCCGCGGGCTTCACGTTGTTGACCGGCTGGCACAACCCGATGCTCGACTTTTTCGCCACGACGACGCTGCGCCTGCTCATCATGTGGGCCACGTTCATGGTGTGGAGCCTCGGCTATTACTGGCTGTGGACCGACACGGAGCGATCGCGCGAGGCCGACCGCCGGCAGGAAGCCCAGCGCGAGGCCCAGCGCATGGAATTGCAAATGTTGCGCGCCCAGCTCGACCCGCACTTTCTCTTCAACTCGCTCAACGGAATTGCCGCAGAGATCCGCCCGCACCCGGAGGCCGCCGTCGAGATGGTCGGCGAACTCTCCGACTACCTGCGCTACTCGCTCGACCACCGCAAACAACCCATCTCGCGGCTTTCGACGGAGCTTGGCGCCATGGAGAGTTATCTGCGCATCGAGCGCGCCCGCTTCGGCGAGCGTCTGCAATTCCGCGTGGACGCCTCCGAACCCGCGCGCATGCGGCTGGTGCCGAGCTTCCTTCTCCAACCGCTGGTGGAAAACGCGGTCAAGCACGGTCTGGACCAGTCCAGCACCGCACTCGACATCGATCTGTGCGCCCGGGTGGACGGCAACCTGCTGGAAATTATCGTCTCCAACTCGGGAAGCATCGCACCGACCGACCCCTCGCACCAAGGACTCGGACTGGAAACGCTGCGTCGAAGGCTCGAGTTGCATTATCCGCAGAGGCACCGTTTCGACCTCGGGGAACGAGATGGACGCGTCACCGCCACCCTGCAACTTTGGGATCCGCCATGCTCCGCGTGATGCTTATCGATGATGAAGCCTTGGCCCGCCAAGGTCTGCGCGCCGAACTCGAGCGACTCCCCGAGGTGGACGTCTGCGGCGAGGCAGGCGACATGAACCAAGCCCTGCAAGCCATCCCGGCCCTCACTCCGGACGCCCTCTTCCTCGACATCCGCATGCCGCGCGGCGACGGGTTCGCCCTGCTCCGGGAATTGGCGGCCCCGCCCCCGGTTGTCTTCGTCACCGCGCACAGCGAATACGCGGTGCAGGCGTTCGAGATCCAAGCCGTTGACTACTTGCTAAAGCCCGTGCGCCCCGGACGACTTTCCGAAGCGGTCAACCGCCTGCGCGCTGCTCTGGGGCGAGGCGGCGAAGAACCGGCCTACGGCGAGGGCGACCGCATCTGCCTGCGGACGCCGGAACGGACCGTTGTGGCGCCGCCCGCGGACCTACTTCTGCTCGAAGCGGACGGTGATTTCACCCGCGTGACGGTCCGGGGCGAAAATCCGCTCCTCATCTGCCAAAAGCTCGGCGCGTTCGAACGCACCTTGCCGTCCCCTCCACTTGTCCGCCTCGACCGCTCGCTCATGATCAACATCGAGCGGGTCGAGTCCATCGAGGTCAGTCCAACCCGCGGCGCCCGTGTGTCGTTGCGCGGGCTCGAGCATCCGGTCGAGCTGGGCCGCACCGCCTTGCGACGTCTGAGGGACGCGATTCCGCAAGTGGCAAGCGAGTTGGAGGAGTAATACCGGTTCTCGAAAACTTTTGGACTTAACAAAACTTCTCGCCCGGTAGGGTCCGCTGGCCCAGCGGACCGCTGCTTTTCTAGTTGGGGCGAGCGGACGGCTGAGCCAGCCGTCCCTACCGAGGCTGCCGAAAAGTCAAAAAACTTTGCGGGTTTAGAAGCTATCCCAAAACCTCCATTATTGGCATGGGGGTTGCTGAGTTATGGTCATGCTTATACTCAGCAAAACTCAGCTCGATGTTCTTGAGATGTTGGTTCCCGATCACACCGTCAGCCCGAAAGGTGGCAGACCCCCGATCGATAAGCGGCGTGCCTTGGCCGGGATTTTCTGGGTCTTGGACAACGGCGCGAAGTGGAAGGATCTGCCGAAGCGATTCGGTTCCAAAAGCAGCGTGCATCGCTGGTTCTTGCGTTGGGTGAAGGCCGGTGTCTTCGACCATCTCATGCGTTCGATGGGACGTTTGGTGGAAGAACAAGGTCGCTTCCGGCTCTATGAATGTTTCGTCGATGGAACCTTTACCAAAGCCAAAGGCGGTGGTGCGGGTATCGGCTGCACCAAGGCCGGCAAAGGAGTGAAAATCATGATTTTGGTCGATGCCAAAGGACTGCCGTTGGCGGTCAGCACGGCGCCGGCCAACCCGCACGAAAGCGGTCTGATCCAGGAACTCTTCGGCTTCATGCTCAGCTCCGAGTTGCCCGAACGAGTCATCGGCGACAAGGCCTACGACAGCGATGCCTTGGACGAAAAACTCGCCCTGCAAGGCATGGAAATGATCGCTCCCAACCGAGCCAATCGACGTGTCTCGCAGGATGGCCGCTCGCTGCGTCGCTACAAAAGGCGCTGGACCGTCGAACGCACCATCGCCTGGTTGCAAAACTACCGACGCCTTTGCATCCGTTGGGAAAAATCTCAACTCGCTTTCCAAGGTTTCCTTCATTTCGCTTGCGCTCTTCTCCTCATGAAAGAGGTTTTGGGATAGGTTCTAG
>CAYQMP010000297.1:0-2969 GCA_964418615.1 uncultured Chthoniobacter sp.
TTGGGCGTAGCGGCAACGGGAGCCGCGGGCATCGGCGGTTTGGGCGCGGCGATGCCGGAAGGTGCGGTGGGTTTCGGAGCAGCGACCGGAGCGGGCACCGCGGGAATGGCCGGCTTGGGTGCGGCAGCAACGGTAGCCGCGGGTGCGGATGGCTTAGGCGGCGCGGGCGGCATGGGCGCGGCGGTCGGCGGTTTGGGCGCCGCAACTGGAGCAGCGGTCACCGGCTTCGGTGCGGGTGGGACCGCGGCGAGGGGAGGCTTGGGCATCGGAGCCGGGGCAGGCACGGCGGGTCTGGGCGGCATGGGCGGCGCGGAAGGAGCAGGGGCGCCGGGCGGCGGCGGCATGGTAGGAACGGCCGGAGCAGCGGCAACGCCCGGTTTGGGAGTGACGGGCATGCTGAAGGGCTTGGGCGGGACGGCGGAGCCGGGCACGGGTGGCATGCCGGGTTTCGGCGGCGCGGGCATGGTGGGCGGCGCGCCGGCCACGGTGGGAAGGGGTTTGGGCGGGAGATTGATCATGGCCGCTTCGCGGGGATTGGCGGCTCCGGGTTTTCCGTCGCGGCGGGGCGGCAGGACAATGCGGACGGTCTCTTTCTTGGGCTCGTTCATGGCGGGTGCTTTCGACTGCTGGCGGGTCGGCAGAGAGCCTCATTTCCGACAGGAAGGAGAGAATTATCCGGCGTCCGAGGGGTGTCAAATCTTTCGCGGAGACAGAGGAAATTTTGTGCCGGCGGTGAATTATTGCTTGCCTGCCGGGCGCCGGCGGGGCATTCTCCACGACCATTTTTCAGACCTATGGCCAAGACTGCATGGAGAGAGCGCGAAAAGCGCAAGCGCAAGACGGTGGACAAATACGCCGAGCTGCGCGCCGAACTTAAGAAGAAGGGCGATTACCTCGCCCTCGCGCAACTGCCGCGCAACGCCAGCCCGGTGCGCCTGTCGAACCGCTGCCGCGTCTCGGGCCGCAAACGTGCCTATATCCGCGAATTTCAGATGTCCCGTCTCACCTTCCGCGAGCTGGCCTGTGCGGGCCTCATTCCGGGGGTAACCAAGGCAAGCTGGTAAGGGGCCGCGCGTGCGGCGCCACCGGTGCCGCGGATGTTGTTGATCGCGCGCCGGAAATCTCCGGCGCCACGCTTTATTCGGTCCTTCCGACTGAACCATGAGCATTTTTCCCATTCATCCCTTGGCCTCCGCGTTGCCGGAAGTGGCCGACGGTGCCGGCTGGCGTTTGCTGGCCATCGCGGCGCTGCTCCTGCTCAACGGCTTTTTCGTCGCCGCCGAGTTTGCCATGGTCAAATTGCGGGCCGGCGGCTGGGACGAGGACGATGATTTCGGCGCACGCCGCCACGGCGCGCGCGTGCGCAAGATGCTGCAGAACACGCAGCCGTATCTCTCGGCGGCGCAACTCGGCATCACGCTGACCAGCCTCGGCATCGGCTGGGCCGGAGCGCCGTTTGTTGCCCGGATGCTCGAACCTTGGCTGCAATGGGCCGGGATCACCAGCGAGGCGGCCCTGTCCCTGATTTCGTTCGGCGCGGTCTTCTCGTTGCTCGCCTTCCTGCACGTGGTCGTCGGGGAACAAGTGCCCAAGCTGCTCGCCATCCGGCGCGCGCGTCAGGTCATGCTCTTCACCGCACGGCCCATGCGCCTGTTCCACTTCGCCCTGCGTCCGCTCGTCCGTGTGGTCGATCTCGCTTCCGCGTGGATCCTGCGCACCGTGCTGCGCACGCCGCCCGATCCGCAGTTGGCCGGCGAGGATGCCGAGGACGAACTGCGCGCCCTGCTGCGCAACACGGCCGGCGAGCAGGGTGGTTCGGTCAGCACGCTGGGTCGCGAGATTCTCATCAACGCGCTCGATCTGCGCAAACGCGTGGTGCGCGACATCATGACGCCGCGCGGCGAGGTGATCTTCCTCGATCTGGAGGAAAATTTCGACGACAACGTGCGCACCGCCCTCGACTCGCGTCATACGCGCTTCCCGCTCTGCCGCGGTCACCTCGACGACACGGTCGGTCTTGTGCACATCAAAGACCTCCTTGCCCTCGTGCAGGAGGACAAGACGGACCTGCTTTCGATCAAACGCGAACTGATCCACGTGCCGGAATTGATGCCGCTCGAGCGCCTGCTCAAGCTGTTCCTCGGCAAAGGCGCGCACTTGGCCGTGGTGGTCGACGAATACGGCGGCGCGGTCGGCGTGGTCACCTTGGACAACGTCCTGGCCGAGTTGGTCGGCGAAATCCAAGACGAGTTCGACACCGACGAGGAGGAATACCGCAAGGTCGGTGAGGACGAATTCGTCCTCGAAGGCGGCGTGGCTTTGCACGACTTGGAAGATCTTCTCGGCGTGAGAGTCGAAAGCACCGAGGTGAGCACGATCGGCGGGTATTTGACCCACGACCTCGGCCACTTGCCGAAGAAAGGCGAGAAGGTGCGCATCGACGGATACGAGTTCACGGTCAGCCAGACCGACGGACGCCGCGTGGTCAGCGTGCATGCCAAGCGCTGCGCGGAACCCGTTGAGGCCGAGGAATCTGTCCTCTGACCCCATCCGAATCGCCTTGCGGGGTGACGGGTCCCGCTGTCTATTGATTCCATCATGGCTTTGTCGGAAACACCTCCTTCCCGCGCCGCCAGTGCGGCGGACGTTTCGTCCAAGCACTTGGAGTCGCCGCACCTCCGCGATCACGAATATGCCTTGGAAGAGGCGCGCTGGATGCTCGACTTGGTCAAAAAGCCGGCCAAGGACGTCTCGCTCGAGGCGCGGCAGCGCATCGCCGAGCAGACGGTGGAAAATTTCGCCCAGCACATCAACGCCGGGTTCCTCGAGCACCGCAAGTCGGCCACCCTCGGCGGCGAGTTCGCCTTCACCGAATGGGAAGGCGAGGGATCGCTCATCCGCGACGCGCTCGGCCGCGAGTTCATCGACATGCTCGGCGGCTTCGGGCTCTACAGCTACGGGCTGCGTCA
>CAYQMP010000298.1:0-2942 GCA_964418615.1 uncultured Chthoniobacter sp.
ACCGCCAGCCGCGATTTGAAGGCCGGAACGGACGCCGGGATATTGTCGCGGCAGGGTGACAAAGCCTCCGCGGTTTACCGATTTCGCGGATAAAGCGGAAGGCGCTCACCGAGCTGGAAACTCAACGCAAATGAAAAAACCTTGCGCAGCGGGGCATTGACCGGGGTGTGGTCCGGATTGGAAGGCATGACGTCACCCATGTGCTTCCACCAACTCTTGCGGGTCTTGGTCGAGGCAATGGACGCCATTGTTCTTCGCGCTCAGTCTCGGCCGTAGCCGAAGAGTTGGCGCGTCTCGGGATGCAGGAAGACCGAGTGGTTCGAGACGCCGTGGTCTTTGGGCACCTTTTTCAGATCCGACCAGATCGGACTATGGCGCTTTTTCTATTCCTCCTCCGCGCCGGCGTTGACCGACATGACGAAGGCTTTGCGGATTTTCATGAGACTTTGCGATGAGCTTTCCGGCACGGCGCAGCGAGCGGCCCGTCTGGCCAACTCTGCATACGCTTGGTCCTGCCGGTCGTCACAACGGCTCGCCTCCCTCGCTGAGAATATCGAGATAGGCGCCGTAGACAAAGACGCGATTGCGGCGCCGTCCGGTAAGCTCCCGGACAATGCCCATGCCCACCAGTTTCTCCATGGCCTTGGCCGCCGTGGGAAAAGTAAAGCCGGCCTGCCGGCAAAGTTGTGGAAGGCCGAGGATCGGACGCTGACGCAAGGCCGCGAGCACACGCATGGCATTGGGGGCCGTGCGCCCCACCTCCTGCGTGCGCCGCGTATCGGCCTCGAACAAATCCACCAACCGGCGGGCGGTTTGGACGGCGCCGTTGGCGGTCTGCTCGACGCCCTCCAGAAAGAAGTCGACCCATGTCTCCCAGTCGCCGTGTGTGCGGACGCGATCAAGCAAGTCGTAATACCGCGCGCGGTTTTGTTTGAGATACAAGCTGAGATAGAGCAGCGGTTGCGCCAGCAATCCGCCGTGGTGCAGCAGCAGGGCGATGAGCAGGCGCCCCAGGCGTCCGTTGCCGTCGAGAAACGGATGAATGGTTTCGAACTGCACGTGAACCAGCGCGGCTTTGATCAAAATCGGCGTGGCACTGGACTCGTCGTGAAGAAATGCTTCCAGCGCCGCCATGCAGGCCTCGACTTGGTCCGGCGGTGGCGGAACAAAGCTCGCGTTGCCCGGACGCGTGCCGCCGATCCAATTTTGGCTGCGACGAAACTGCCCCGGTTCTTTCTCGCTGCCCCGCGCTCCGGACATGAGACGCTCGTGCACTTCGCGCAGGAGGCGGTTGCAGAGAGGGAAACCCTCGCCGAGGCGAGCCATGCCATGCTCCAAGGCGGCGATGTAGTTGGAAACTTCCACGACATCATCGAACGGCGCACCCGGCGCCTCCTTCAATTCGAAGAGCAAGAGGTCGGAGAGCGAAGACTGGGTGCCTTCGATCTGCGACGACAAGACAGCCTCCCGACGGACATAGGCATAAAGAAAATGCTGAGTCTCCGGCAGCAAGGTGCTCACGCTGTCCAACCGACCGACCGCCACGGTGGCTTGCTCTATGAGACGTTGGCGCGCACCGGCCAGATCGATGGGGGGAATGGGAGGCAGCGGGGCCGGCACGAAGGCCCGGACCGTTTCCCCTCCGAAGACAGTGGTGTGATACGCACCTGAAATGCCTCTGCTCATGGTGGCCGAACCTTTAATAGGGACGAACGCTATTAAAGTAAACCGCTATTTCCTTTAATCAATGACCGACCGAAACCGCAAGTAGCTGGAAGGGTCCCACACTTGTTCCCGGACTTGCCAACGTCCCGGAGACAAAATCTGATTGTGGCGCTTTTCGTATGCCTGCTCGGCGCCGGCGTTAACCGACATGACGAAGGCTTTGCGGGTTGTCATGATTTGTTGGTGCATGGGAGCGAATGATCTTGGTCAGTGCGACTTCCGCAGGGCCTGGCCGGGCGACCTCTCACTTGGACTACCGCGAGCACCAATCCGAGGGCGTCACGCCACCGGCCCGCTCGATCAGTTCGTTGTCCCATGTGACCAGCGTCGTTCCGGTCGAGACCGCGGTGGCCGCGTAGATGGCGTCGGCCCCGCGGAGCAGGCAACGCGTCCCGCAAGCCAACGCTTCGTCGATCAATGTCATATCCACACCCACCCACTGCAGGACGGGAATGGCCCGCAGGCTCCGGGCCACGGCCAAACCCTTGGCACCGTCCTGCTGTCGGCGGGCCATCGCACACGCTGTTTCCACAATGGCCAGCGAAGGAGCAAACATCTCGACGCGGCGCCGCTCGCACTCCCGCAGGAAGGCGACACTTTCGATGTGGAACGTGTCCTTCGGCTCGAACAAGGCCGTCCAGACACTCGCATCGATCGTGATCATCCGGCGGAGCGCTCGAGACGGTTCCGTTCCTCTTCGAGGATTTCCCGCGCGGTGGGACCGGGCCGGTCGGCCGGCACGGCATGCTCAAGGAGTCGATCCACCCAACTCGCCGTTTGCTTCCTTTGGTCCTGCGACGTGGTCTCAGCCTCTTGGAGCCAGTTGCGGAACAATTCGATGGTCACATCACGCACCGCCCGCCCCTTCAGAGCCGTCTTGGCCTTCACACGACGGTAAAGATCATCGGGGATATCGATGGTTGCTTTCATGTTATACAGCTTACCGTTTTACAAGTTCCTGTCAACGGACTCGAACCGCGACCGCAGGATCGCATTCGATTTGTTGCAAATAGGCCGGACGGAAGACATCGACCGGCTGGCCTTGGGGCATGGCGCGGAAATTTTTCCGGCCGATCTGGCGCGAGACGGCGATAAGTCCTGCGAGAGTGTCTTTAATTGCGGAGCCGGGAGTCAGACAAGTAGACACCCCTGCACACCCGGCCCATGCACGCCTTGAATGAGGATGCCTTCGACATCGGCGGTTTTGGAGGGGCCGG
>CAYQMP010000299.1:0-2927 GCA_964418615.1 uncultured Chthoniobacter sp.
CGGCTACATCATCCATCAGTTGGGCAAGCTCCCGCGTCACGGGGCCTCCGTGCGCCTCGGTCCCTGGAAAGTCACGGTGCGCGCCATGGCCCAGCGCCGGGTGCGCGAGGTGGCCCTCCAGCGGGTGCGGCCCGCCGGCAAGGAGGAAGCGCCATGAAACTCCTCCTCTTCACGTTCTTGATGGCCGGTGCGTTTGTTTTTTCGGGGCTGGACGCCGCTTGGCAGGCGCTCGATCGAGTGCGATTGCGCCATCGGGCGGACAAAGGTGATCGGCGGGCCAAAGCGATGCTCTCGCGGGACAAACTGCGTCCCCAGATCGATCTCGTGCTCGTCTGGACTGGCCACGCGCTCGGAGCCGCAGCTCTCGCCGTGCTCGCCATGTCATCGGCCGCCCAGCGCCAATGGTGGCTGGTCCCTCTCGTCTTCATCCCCGTCTACGCGCTGCTTGTCGGCGTTTTGGCGCGGCATGTTTTCCGCCGCCTGCCTTTTGTCGTGCTCAGCCGCCTGTGGTGGATGGTTTCCTTGGCTGCGTCTTTCTGGTCGCCGCTGGCCCGTCCGGTGGCGCGTTTGCTCCGGCGCGTTCCGTCCGATCCTCTGCCGCGCGCGGCTGCCGCGGAGGAACTCATGGGCTTGGCCGCAACCACCGAGGGCGTTTCCCCGCTCGAGCAATCCATGCTGCGCAGCGTGCTCGACTTCCGCCGCATGACGGCCGGTTCGCTCGCCTTGCCGGTGGATCATTTTCCCTGCGCCTCGGCCGATGCGCCGTTGGCCGAATTGCTCGGCGATCGCAAATTGGTCGATGCCTCCCTGACCTTGGTCATCGGATCCGACGGGCTTCCTCTCGGCGCGATGTCCTGCGGGTCCGCCGCATTGTCCGGCGCGATGTCCGCCCGTGCCCAGTCGTTCGCGCGCCCGCTTGGTTCCTTCGATGCCGGTATGCCAGCGTGGAAAGCGCTGTCCAAATTGCGCCGCGCGCAGACGCCGGTGGCCGAGGTTCGCGATGAGGAAACCGGGGGCTTTCTCGGGATCATCACAGAAGAGTCGGTTGTCGCGCGGCTCCTCGGGCAGGCGGTTTGAGGCGTGCAAACAGCCTGCCGTGCGGGCATAATCCACCGAATGTCTTCCGCCGTTTCGACCTACTCGCGCAAGAACCCTTTTCCGGCGCGCTTGACCAAAACCCGCCGCCTCACCGCGCCCGGTTCGGGCAAGGAAACGCTCCATTTCGAGGTGTCCTTGGCCGGCTCGGGTCTGGTCTATGAAGTGGGTGACTCGCTGGGCGTTTTTCCGGCCAACGATCCGGCTGAAGTCGATGCCGTCCTTTCTGCGGCCGGCTTGAGCGGCGACGAGACAGTGGAGAGCGCAGGCACGAATCTGCGCGAAGTGCTCGGCCGCCAAGTCACCTTGCGTGAACCCTCGCGCCAGCTGCTCGCCGCCATCCTCGAGAAATGCCCCGAGGCGGGCGAACTCACCGAGCTGATCGACCCCGAAGCCAAGTCGGTCATGGACGATTGGATCGATGGCCGCGAGGTGGTCGATATTTTGCAGGCTTACCCTCAGGCCAAATTCACCGCCGACGAACTGGTCAAAGTCCTGCGCAAACTCCAGCCGCGCCTCTATTCCATCGCGTCCTCGCCCAAGGCCTTCCCCGAGGACATCCACCTCACCGTTGCCGTCGTGCGCTATGAGCTGCACGGACGCAATCGTCAGGGCGTGTGCTCGACCTACTTGGCCGACCGTGTGAACGGCGGCACCCTGCCGGTCTTCATCCACTCGGCGAAACACTTCCGCCAGCCCGAGGATCCCTCGGTGCCGGTTATCATGGTCGGACCCGGCACCGGCATCGCGCCGTTCCGCGCCTTCCTGCAGGAACGCGAGGCCATCGGTGCATCCGGCAAAACGTGGCTTTTCTTCGGCGACCGCAACCGCTCGACCGATTTCCTCTACGAAGACGAGATCGAGGCATGGCGCGAAAAAGGCGTGCTGCACCGGCTCGACACCGCGTTTTCCCGCGATCAGGCGGAAAAAATTTACGTCCAACACCGCATGCTGGAAAACGCCGCCGAACTCTGGAAGTGGCTGGAGGAAGGCGGGTATTTCTACGTCTGCGGCGATGCCTCGCGCATGGCCAAGGATGTCGACGAGGCCCTCCATCGCATCGTGGAGGAAGCCGGCGGCAAATCGAAAGAGGACGCCGCGGCCTACGTCGACGCATTGAAAAAAGCGAAACGCTACCGGAAGGACGTCTATTGATGGGCGCGGCAAAGACAGACACCTTGCGCAAGGTCCATTTCGCCGGCATCTGCGGCACGGCCATGGGCTCTCTCGCCGCCGCACTTCGTGATCGCGGGGTCGAGGTCACCGGATCGGATGACAATGTCTACCCGCCCATGTCCACTTTCCTCGAAGGCAAGGGGATCACGATCGCCAAAGGTTTCCGTCCGGAGAATATCCCGTCCGACGCCGACTTTGTCGTCATCGGAAACGCCATGACCCGCGGCAATCCCGAGGTCGAGTCCGTGCTCAACCGCAAGCTGCTCTACTACTCGATGCCCGAAGCATTGAAGATTTTCTTCCTGCGCGGACGCCACAACCTGGTTGTCAGCGGCACGCACGGCAAGACCACGACCAGCTCGCTCCTCGCTTGGATTTTCCAATCGGCCGGTCTCGCACCGTCATGGCTCATCGGCGGGATCCCGAACAACCTCGGCCAAGGCTGCCGGCTCGGGGACTCGAAATATTTCATCCTCGAGGGTGACGAATATGACACTGCCTTTTTCGACAAGCGCAGCAAATTCGTCCATTACCTCCCCGAGTTGCTCATCGTGAACAACATCGAGTTCGACCACGCGGACATCTTCCGCGATCTCGAGGATGTCATGACCAGCTTCCGACGCCTCGTACAAATCGTGCCCAGTGAAGGGATGGTC
>CAYQMP010000300.1:0-2891 GCA_964418615.1 uncultured Chthoniobacter sp.
CCGTGGTGAATGAGAGAAGGACACCGCAGACCGCACCGGACGCACCGACCAATTCCGCGGTCGGCACGGCGAATGCCGTTTGAAGAAGTCCGCCGGCCGCACCCGAAAGGAAATAAAGCACGAGGTAGCGGACCCGTCCGAGCATGTGTTCCACCGCGGGACCGACAAACCACAGCGCGAGCACATTGACCAGAAGGTGCAGCAAGTTGGCGTGGAGGAAGAGATGCGTCACGACCGTCCACCAACGACCGGCAGCGAGCGCCTGACGGCTCAAGGCCCATCCGGTCAAGTCGATGCCCCGGACTCCGCTCAGCAGCAGGACCTCGAGCGCATACCCGACGACACAGAGCCCGGCCAACACCGTGGTGACGGGCGCAATCTGGAATTTCTCGCGGATCGATTCCACTTGGCCACGCTATCAGCCCGTCCTCAGAGCAGCAACGCACGCTTCCCGCTTTGCTTGCCGGCCATGGCCGCTAAACTCCCCCGGTCCATGCCGCGCTGCCTACGTCCCTGCCTTGTCATTCTTGCGGTCCTCGTCGTGCTGGCCTCGGCTGCCGTTCTCGCATTCAACCTCCATCTGCAATCGCCCGCCATGCAGGAACGCCTGCGCCTCGGCGCGGCGGAAACTCTCGGCCTTCCGCTCACCGTGCGCAGCACCGTGTACACACCGTGGGACGGCATCCGGTTGCGCGGACTCGTTGTGCCGGACATGGAAAACGCGGGCGTCAATTTTCTCGAGGCCTCGGAATTCCAGATCCAGTTCCGCCTCTGGCCGCTCCTGCAGCGCGAATTCGTGGTCAGCCGCTTGTCGCTCAAAGAAGCCATCCTTACTTGGCGACAAAGCGAAGAAGGCAAGTGGCGGTTGCCGCGCCGCCCCGAGGAAGCCGTCTCGCGCCCCGGAGGCACCCCCGTGCTTCCCGAGCCGGAAGGAACCAAGACCGTCGCGGCGGAAGAGACGCCCGTCCCGCCCGCGTTCGGGGTCCGCATCGAGGGCATGGAAATCAAACGCTCACGCATTCTTTTTGAAAGCCGCGATGCTTGGCCGCTGCTCGACGCCGAAGGAATCACCGCCACCGCTTCGCTCGACGCGAAAGGCAACGCCAGCGGCGAAGCCTCCGTTCCCGAGGCCGTGCTGGCCGGTATTGTCTTGGCCAACGACATCGGCAGTCCGTTCACGCTGGAGAAAGGACTTCTCTCCCTTCCCGAGATCCGCGGCGACATCTCGGGCGGCCGCCTGAGCGGAAGCGGGTCCATCGCCGTGCGAGAGCAAGGCTCGCCTTACAAGTGGAACCTGCAACTCGCCGACTTCCGCCTCGGAGACCTGCGTCTGCCTGCTTCGTTCGGCGGCACCAAGTTCGAAGGACTTCTCGCCGCGCAGATGGATATCTCGGGACGCAATGCGCCCGACCGCCAAGTCCGCGGCACCGGGCACCTCGAATTGAGCGGCGGCAAACTCGTGCCTCCCCCGCACATTCAGGAACTCGGGCGCGCTCTCGACATTCGCGAGTTGCGCGCCATGGATCTGCAAGCGGGCCGGGCCGACTTGCGCATCGAGGACGATTTCATCCACGTCGAACCGCTCTGGCTCCGCGCCGATGACCTCGCGGTGGAAATGCGCGGCACCGTGACCCGCGCCGGCAAGCTCGACCTGAAAGGACGTCTCCTGCTCGCACCGAAAACAGCCGCCCGCCTCGCCGAGCGCACCGGCCGCGAATGGCCCACCGCGGGCGACGGCGAATTGCCATCCTACCGCGCGATTCCGTTCAAGGTGACCGGAACGCTGGAGAAACCGGAGAGCGACCTCGCCTCGCGGCTGCTCGGGGGCGGCATCGGCGGGAAAATCGGCGAGTTTTTCCTCAACTTCCTCGGGGCACCCTGACCATGCGCGTCATTGCCGGTCACGCGGGCGGGTTGCGCCTCGACTGTCCGGACGGCATTGCCCGTCCCATGATGGACCGCGTGCGCGGCGCGGTCTTCTCCAGCCTCGGGGAAGCCGTGGCGGGCGCGCGGGCCTTGGATCTTTTTTCCGGCAGCGGCGCCCTCGGCATCGAGGCACTCAGCCGCGGGGCGAGGTCGTGCGTGTTTGTCGACCGCCACCGCAAGGCGGTCGATGCCATCCGCGGCAATCTCGCGCGGGCCAAGCTTTCCGGCACGGTGCGCGGACAAGACGTGGCCGCATTTCTCGCCCACGCCGAGCCCGCGGCCTTCGACCTTGTCTTCGCCGATCCACCCTTCGCGCTCGACCCGCAGGAGAACGCCCATCCCGCGCGCCTGCTCGAAGGAGCAGATCTGTCCCGCTGCGTGGCAGCCAACGGCCTCTTCGTGGTCGAACTGCCCATCGAACCTCCGCCCGGCAACGCGTCTTGGGAATTGCTCCGCAGCCGCCGTTACGGGCAGGCTTGGGTCGCCTTTTACCGGCGGCTGCCCGACGCATGATGCGCCTGCTTTACAATCTGCTTTTCCCCGTCGCCTTTATCGCCATCCTCCCGCGCTATCTGGCGAGAATGTTCAAGCGCGGCGGTTTCCGCGAGGACTTCGGACAACGTTTTGCGCACTATTCGCCCGAACTGCGCGACCGCTTCAACCGCGGCGGCTGGATTTGGGTCCATGCCGTGAGCGTCGGCGAATTGCTCATCGCGCTGAAGCTCCTCGAGGAGTTGCACCGCCTCCATCCCGCTTGGAAATTCGTCGTTTCCAGCACCACCTCGACTGCCCACGCTCTCGCCGTCCAACGTCTGCTTGCGCAGGTAGGTCCGAACGCCGTCGAGTTTGCCGTCGTGGGACGCCCAACCGAACGTTCGGTCACCCTTCAGCAAGTCCGTGGCGGACGAGATTAACCCGCCGTGGGCGTCCATGGCTTCCAGGTGATAACCTCCGTAAGGCGATGG
>CAYQMP010000301.1:0-2884 GCA_964418615.1 uncultured Chthoniobacter sp.
GATAGAGCCCGCCGGGCGCATTGGCCATGCGGTAAAAGTTGCGGCGGATTTTTTCGCGTTCGTTGGCCGGAGCGGCGGCGAGCATTTTTGGCAACGCGGCTTCAAGGCGGAGGGCGGCGAAGCGGGCTTGCTGTCCGACGGTCGAGGCAAGAAGCGAACGCAATTCCTCCATGCGGGGCGAGCGGAAGTCGGCCATGAACGCGGCGCGGTCAGGCCAAGGGCAGGCTTTGGCGGCAGCCAGCCATCCGGGAAGCTTCACGCCCTGCGACCGGAGGTAGTCCTTGAGTGCGGGGAAGCTTTCTTTGAAGGGTCCGCGTTTGCCCGCGGGATACCAGATGAAATGGCCGATGCCGAGGGACGGGAAGTCTTCGCCTTTGTTCCACGCGGTCAGGCCATCGCGGGTGCCGGCGCATTCGTTTTGCCAGATTTTTTTGCCGATGCGGTCGGCTTCGGCATCGCTGACGCGGATCTCCGATGCGGAGACGGTGGCCGCGGCGAGAACGAGAAGCGCGGCAGCGAAGAGGCGCGGGGTCACGGCCGGGCGGACGTCAGGCCCCGACGCGCATGGGCATGAGCACGTAGACGAAGGGAGCGTTGATTTTGATCACGCCGGGGCTGATGTCGTCGATGAGCTCGAAATGGACTTCGTCCTCGCTGAGGTAACGCAGCGGGGCCATGAGGAATTCCGGATTGAAGGCGATGGAGATGTCCTTGCCCTTGTAGTTCACGGCCATTTCCTCGCGGGCTTCGCCGACTTCGGGGGTGTTCGAGGTGATCTCGATTTTGCCCTTGGAGAAATTGAGGCGGACGGAGGCGGTCTTTTCGGTGTTGAGGAGGGAGACGCGGCGGACGGCGTTGAGCAGGGTCTCGCGTTCGACGGTGACACGCTCGTTGACCTTGGTCGGGATGACTTGGACGTAGTTGGGGTAATTGCCCTCGACGAGTTTGGAAATGAGGGTCGTCGGGCCGCAGTCGAACTGGACCATGTTCTGCGCGAGGCGGATAACGACTTCGCCGTCGTCTTTGAGGGCGCGCATCAACTCGCTGATCGCTTTGGTGCGGACGATGAATTCGCGCTCTTGGCTGGGCGGAATTTCGAGATCATTGACCTCGGCCAGCGCGAGGCGGCGTCCGTCGGTCGCGACCAAAGTGAGCTTGTCGCCCTTGAAGGAGAAAAAGATGCCGTTGAGCACGTAGCGCGTTTCGTCCAGCGAGATGGCGTAGTGCGTTTTGCGCAGACCGTCCTTGAGATCGGCTGCTTTGAGTTTGAACTCGACCGCGCCTTCGAAAGCGGGGAGTCCGGGAAACTCCGCTTCGGGCATGCCGAAGATTTTGTAAACGCCGGCACCGCTCTTCAGCGTGGCCATGCTCTTGCTGTCGACTTCGACCTCGATGTCGGTCTTGGGCAAGTCTTTGACCAGTGTGCTCAGACGCCTGGCCGGGAGCGTGGTGGAGCCGGATTTGCCGACCTTGGCCGCAACCTTGGTGCGGACCGTGAAGTCCAGATCAGTCGAGGTGAGGACGAGTTCGCCATCGGAGGCCTGCAGGAGAACGTTGGAAAGGATGGGCAGCGTGCTGCGGGGGTTGACTGCGCTGACCGCATTTTGCAGCCCTTCGGCGAAGGCCTCCTGCGAGATGGTGAATTTCATGGTGGGTCTTGGATTCCGGCCGCGCGGCGGCGACAGGAAAGCGTTTTATGTCCGAAAATAAGGCAGGGCTGTCAAAGCCTTCTTCACCTTTGCAGCGCGGTTTCGAGGAAGCGGATGACTTGGCGCAGGCTCTCTTCCTTCTCCATGCGGATCTGCACGGTCTTGCAGGCGTGGATCACCGTGCCGTGGTCGCGCCCGCCGAAGGCCTCGCCGATATCCTGCAGGGAAGACTTGGTCAGGCGGCGGGAAATGAACATGGCGATCTGGCGCGGGAAGGCGATGTTGGCCGGGCGACGCTTGCTCGTCATGTCGGCCAAGCGGACATCGTAGTGCTCGGCCACCTTGCGTTGGACTTGGTCGATGGAGACGGCGCGGCGGGCTTCCTCTTGCAGGATGTCGCGCAGGACGTGCTCGACGGAGTCGTCGGTCAGCGGGCGGCCGCTGAGCGACGAGAACGAGGCGACGCGCAGGAGCGCGCCCTCGAGGCGGCGGACGTTGGATTTGATGCGGTGGGCCAGATACTCGAGGACGTGGTTGGGAAGGTTGACGTCCAAGCCGGCGGCCTTTTTGCGCAGGATGGCGAGGCGCGTCTCCATGTCCGGCGGTTGGAGTTCGGCGGTCAGACCCCACTCGAAACGCGAGACGAGGCGCTGCTCGAGTTGGGAGATCTCGCTGGGCGGCTGGTCGCTGGAGAGGACGATCTGTTTGCGCCCCTCGAAAAGAGAATTGAAGGTGTGGAAGAACTCTTCCTGGGAACGCTCCTTGCCGGCGAGGAACTGGATGTCGTCGATGAGCAGGATATCCGCCTGACGGTAGCGGCGGCGGAATTTGACCAGGGAGTTCGTCTGGATGGCGTTGATGAACTCGTTGGTGAAGGTCTCGCTGCGAACGTAGGCCACCTTGGTCCCGCGGCGGGAGGCGGCCAGATGGTGGCCGATGGCTTGAAGAAGATGGGTTTTGCCGAGACCGACGCCGCCGTGGATGAACAGCGGGTTGTAGGTGCGGGCCGGGGATTTGGCCACGGCCAGGGAGGCAGCGTGGGCAAACTCGCTGTTGGCGCCCACCACAAAGGTGTCGAAAATGTAGTGGGGATTGAGGCCCCGCGCTCCGGTGGCGACGGGCTCGGGAGTTTCATCGGGTTCACCCGCCTCCTCGACCAGCGGAGCATGATCGGCGACCGGGCCGTTCTCGACGCGGAAGGACACCTTGCGCTTGGTCCCGAAGACCGTCATGAG